>JAEYQF010000153.1 GCA_023410155.1 Verrucomicrobiota bacterium
GCGAACAACTACGGCCCGCCGCCCGGCTCAGCCGAGGAAAACTTTGGCCGTATCCTGCGCCAGGACTTCGCGGGGCACCGCGACGAGCTGATCATCTCCTCCAAGGCCGGTTACACCATGTGGTCCGGTCCTTACGGTGACTGGGGCTCGCGCAAGTATCTGCTCGCCTCGCTGGACCAGAGCCTGAAGCGCATGGGGCTCGAGTATGTCGACATCTTCTACTCGCACCGGCCGGACCCCGACACGCCGCTCGAAGAGACGATGGGGGCGCTCGCGCACGCGGTGCGCTCCGGCAAGGCGCTCTATGTCGGGCTCTCCAATCACAACGCCGAGCAGACCTCCGCGGCGGCGAAGATCCTCCGCAATCTCGGCACCCCGTGCCTCATCCATCAGCCGAACTACAGCATGTTTAATCGCTGGATTGAGGACGGCCTGACGGAGGTGCTCCGACACGAGGGCATCGGCTGCATTCCCTTTTGCCCGCTGGCGCAGGGCCTTCTCACCGATCGATATCTCAACGGCATCCCGGCCGATGCCCGGGCCGCAAAGGCCCACGGTTTCCTCAAGGCCGACCGTATCACGCCGGAGACCATCGCACGCATCCAGAAATTGAATACACTCGCCCGGCACCGCGGACAGACGCTGGCGCAGATGGCCCTCGCCTGGGTGTTGCGCGACCAGGTCGTGACCACCGCGCTCATCGGCGCGAGCAAGGTCAGCCAGATCGAGGACAACCTCTCCGCCGTCGCGAAGCTCGGGTTCGAACCGTCGGAGCTCGCGGAGATCGACCGTATTCTCGCGACTTGAGGCGCTCTCATCCGACGTTCGCCTGAGAAAGCCAGTGGGGATGGAAAGCAAAAACCCGACTCGCGAGAGTCGGGTTTTTCAGAGTGGCGCAGCCGTAGGGAGTCGAACCCCAAACCTTCAGATCCGTAGTCAGATGCTCTATCCAATTGAGCTACGGCTGCGTGAAAGGAGACGAGAAAAAGCAATTTCCCGCCCGCGAGTGCAAGCGAGAATTTAAGTTTCTGTGAGTCGCCAGTCGATCAGCCCCAGCTGGAGCAGCTTGCGGTCGTTGAAGTGATTCCACTTCAACTCCACGGCGAGATCGATCGGCACTCCGACCGGGGTCAGACGATGGGCAAATTTCCACGCCACGCCATGCAGCCGCCGCCCGCGTGAGTCGTCGAAGTGAAAACGGAAATGCTGCTCCTTGAACACGTCAGGGCGGGAGCGGAGCACAACGCCGCGGATCCCGAAGACCGGCTCCGGGTGCCCTTGGCCAAACGGATGGAGCGTATCGAGCTCCTCCATGAACCGGCTCGTGATCTGCTCGGGCACCAGCCACGCCGCGATGTCCAGGCGGCGCTCCGTCGCATCGCCGCCGAGATGGGCGCGAACTGCGGCGGCGAACTGCACCCGGAACGCGTCGATGTGCACCTTGGGCACGGCGATTCCGACCGCCATGGGATGCCCACCCCAGCTCGTGAGATTTTCGCAACAGGTGCCGAGAACCTGCACGAGATTCACTCCCTCCACACTGCGACCGGAGCCCTTGCCCAGTTCGCCCTCGTTGCCGAGCACGATGCATGGGCGATTGTATTTCCTCGAAACCCGACCGGCGACGATGCCGACCACGCCCGGGTGCCAGTCTTCGCTGAAAAGCACGATCCCCGGCAGCTCGGCGTATTGTGTCTCGATCATCCGCTCGGCCTCTTCGGTGATCTTGCGCTCGATATCCTGGCGCTCGCGATTGAACACGTCGAGCTGCCGAGCGGTCTCCTCGCAGAAGGCCTGATCCTCGCTGAGCAACAGCTCGACTGAAAGTGCCGCATCCGCGAGACGGCCGGACGCATTGATCCGAGGTCCGAGCCGGAACGAAATGTCCACCGGATGCAAACCGTGTTCCGGCCGCACTCCGGCGATCGACATCAGCGCGCGCAAACCGGGACGGCGCGTTTGCTCCAGGATTGAGAGCCCATGTCGCGCGAGGATGCGATTTTCGCCATGCAGCGGCACGAGATCCGCGACCGTGCCGAGAGCCACGAAATCCAGGTGATCCTTCAGCTTGATGCGGAATGCCACAGGATGGTTCTCCGCCCGCAATTGCTTGAGCAGGCCGTGCGCGAGCTTAAAGACGAGGCCAACAGTGCACAGATGCCGCCACGGCTCCTCCGCGGCTCCATCGTCGCAATGAACGTGAGGGTTGATAAGGATGCCATCCTCCAGCGGTCGTTCCTTGGACCGGTGGTGATCGAGCACGATCACGTCGATTCCTTGCGAGCGGAGATACGCGACTTCTTCGTGTGAGTTGGTCCCGCAATCAAGCACCACGAACAGGTTCGGCCGCCCGCCTTCGAGCGCGCGATCGATCGCGCTTCGGGAAAGTCCGTATCCGTCTTCGGAGCGCCTTGGCACGATGAAGCGAGGTTGCAGGTCGAAGCGTCGGAGGATGCTGACCAGCAGCGCCGTGCTGCTCACCCCGTCGACGTCGTAGTCACCCAGCACGACAACCTGCTCCCGCTGGGCAATCGCTTGACAGAGGCGGCCCGTCGCGCGGTCCAGGTTGCGCAGCAGAAACGGATCGTTCAACGCGGCGAGCGTGGGCCGGAGAAACTGTGCACACGCGTCCGGCTCGTTGATACCGGCACGCAGCAGCAACTCCGCGAGCACACGGCTCACGCCGGCGCTTTTGCTGAGCGCCTCCACCGCTTCGGCGGGGAGCGGAGTGTAGGTCCAGCGCATAGCGATGGCTTGGCAGGGCGGATCGATCGCGATCCGTCTCCCGGCCGCGCCATCGCAGCCGGGATTCTTGGCGTGTCGCTACCGCAACAAAGACGGCATCGAGTCGCGCCCTACCCGCGGGTTATTCGGAAGCCTTGCTCGAGCCCTGCCACTCGTATTTCGGCGCGATATCGTGATGCGCCTCGACGTGCTTTCGATCGCCCTTGTGCCACCAGTAGAACACCGGGGCGGCGATGAAGAGCGAGGAGAAGGTGCCGGTGATCACGCCGATGAGCAGCGTAAACGCGATATCGTTCACGTCGCCTTGGGTGACCACAATCAGGGTGATCGCCGTCAGGAGCGTGGTGCCGCCGGTGATGATCGTGCGCGAGAGCGTGAGGTTCAGAGACCGATTGATGATATCGCGGAGCGACGCGCCCGGATTCAACCTCAGCTCTTCACGGATGCGATCGAACACGACGATCGTGTCGTTGATCGAGTAACCGGCGATCAGCAGGATGGCCGCGACCATCGAGGCGTTGAACTGCCGGTCGAACATCACGAATATGCCGACCGTGATCAGCAAGTCGTGGATGGTGGAAACGACCGCGCCCATGCCGTAGCCGAACTCGAAGCGGAAGGCCACGTAAACGAGGATGAGCAGGATCGACCAGAAGATCGACCAGGCCGCGTTCCATTGAATTTCCTCGCCGATCGAAGGACCGATGCGGGTCTGACCTGAGAGTTCGATGTTGGCCCGCGGGAACTCGCGCTGCAGTTCCTCGACAAGGCGCCCGCCCTGGTCGAAAGGCACGGTGGCTTTCAGCGTCTCACCATTCGTGCCCAGTGCCGTTTGATAGGCAAAGGTCGCTTCCGTGAGCCCGGCGCGTTCTGCAGCCTGCCGCAAGGCCCCCACCTCGAGCCGCTCCGTGTAACTGAGCGTCAGCATGTCGCCGCCGGCGAAGTCGACGCCGTAGACATCCTTGCCCTTGAATCCCACGACGACCGCGCCCAACAGCACGAGAACCCAGGAAGCGATAAACGCCGGCTTCGCATACTTCAGGAAGTCGTAGTTCGTGTTCTGCAGCACCGAAAACATCTTCAGCGACTTGATCCTGCCGGTGTGAATCAGCGCCTCGAGCACGAGTTTGCTGACAACGACCGCCGCAAACATCGTGGAGAAGATACCGATTCCGAGGGTCAGGCCGAAGCCTTTGACCGGACCCGTGCCCAGCGCATACATGATCATCGCGACGAAGAAGGTCGTCACGTTGGAGTCAAAAATGGCGGTCCACGCCTTGTCGAAACCCGACTCGAGCGCGGCGCTGAGCGACTTGCCGACCCGCAGCTCCTCACGCATGCGTTCGAAGATGAGGATGTTCGCGTCCACGGACATCGCCAGAGTCAGCACGATACCGGCGATGCCCGGCATCGTCAGCGTCGCTCCGAAGCTCGCCATCACGCCCAGCGTGATCAGCACGTTGATGCCCATGCCGATCGCCGCCACGATGCCGCCAATCGTGTAGAAGGCGACGATGAAGCCGACGGTGAGGACTGTGCTAATGATAAAGGCATTCCGGCCGCTGACCACGGCATCCGTGGCGAGCGACGGTCCGACCTCATACTGCTCTTTCACCACCAACGGCAGGTCGAGCGGGTTGTTGAGCACATTGGCCAGATTGATCGCTTCGCGATCGGTGAACGTGCCGGTGATCTGTGCGGACTCGCTGTCGATTTCCTCTCGAACGGTCGGCGCGGAATACAGCATGCCATCAAGCACGATCGCGAGGCGCGCGATGGTGCCGGTGCGCTGGGCCTCCGCCACCATGCCACGCGTGATCTCCGCGAAACGCTGACGTCCAGAGCTGGTGAATTGCAGGACGATCTCGGGTTTGCCGTAGAGGTCCGGGCGCGCGAAGGCCGTATCGATCGCATCACCCGTCATCTCCGGACGGCGCTTGACGAAGAGCTCTTCCGTCTGGATCTCGCCCCCCCGCCCTTCCTGCTCCAGGGTCATGACCTCGTAACCGGGCGGCACTTCGCCTGCCGGCGTGTTGTGCGGCGACTGGGTCGGATGCACCACCCGGAAGTCGAGACGCGCAGGCTTCTTCACCGCGTCGAGAACCTCCGGATTGTCCTTCGAGCTGATGCCCGGGAGTTGCACCTCGATGCGATTCACTCCGACGGGCCGCACGATCGGTTCCGCGACACCGAAGGAATTGATACGCGTGCTGATGATCTCGATCGCCTTTTGGAGCTTTTCCTCGCGCTCGTGCTCCAGTTGATCGGACACCGCCTTCTCGTCGACTTCGAGCGTGAACGCTACGCCGCCCTTCAAATCGAGGCCGAGCTGCAGATTACTCTTCGAGCGGCGAAGCAGCTCGTTGAGCAGGATATCGTTTCGTTTCTCGATATTCCGCAGAGAGCTCTCGAGGCGGACGTCAGGGAAATACTGCGAGAGATCGATCTTGCGGTCGCGGGCGATCTGCTTGAGCGCCACAAACTCGCTCATCGATTCCCCGCTGTTCTTCTTTGCCGTGGCTTCCGCGAGGAGGGCGTTGAACTCGGCGTTCTTCGCCGTGGCACTCTCCTTCACATAAGTTGCGAAGGGTTGATCTTGCAGGGGTAGAAGCGTGCCGGCCGCCCACAGCACGATAGCAAGGCAGATGGCGATCTTCCAGAGGTTGCGTCTGAACATGGTGGATTTGGGTTTAAATTCCTATGCGCTCCGCCGAATCGCGGCGGGCGCTCAATGGGTAAACTCGGGGTAGGATCGGCGAAGGCCGGATCACTTCTTCTCTGCGCCGGCCTTGTTCACGACCGAGCTCACGAAGCCCTTGCCCACTTCGATCTTGGTGTTGTCGGCGATACGCACGACAAACCGATCGTCCTTCACGTTGGTGATCACGCCATAGATGCCACCGGACGTCACAATCTCGTCACCGGACGCCAGCTCCGAGAGCATCTTCTCGTGAGCCTTCTGCTTCTTGCGCTGCGGGGCGATCATCAGGAAATACATCGCCACGAACAACAGCACCATCGGCAGGAGCGAAAAAAGCGAGCCACCGCCGCCGGGCGCGGGCTGTTGAGCGAGAACGGGAACGGCGTCGGTGAGGAGGAGCATTTTCGTCATTGCGTGTTGTGTATTTTGAAAAAAGAAAACACGCATCTAACGGTTTTCACCTCTGCAAAAGCAAGCCATAACGTCCCCGCAATTCCCTCGCGTTGAAAAGTAAATCCGCATCCGCCTGGTCGGCCGCCAAGTCCGAAGAACATTATGGTTTCAAGCGCTGGGGATCCGGCCACCTCGCTGTTGACGACGAGGGTTTCGTCCAGGTGCAGCCCCGCGCCGACGGGCGCGGCATTCGCGTGCTCGATGTCGTCCATGAGGCGCTCGGGATGGGCCTGAAGGCCCCGATGGTGATTCGCTTTCAGGATCTGCTTCGCCACCGCGTCATCCAGATCAACGAGATGTTCGCCAAGGCCATCAAGGAGGAGGGCTACAAGGGCGAATACCGCGGCGTTTTTCCGATCAAGGTCAATCAGCTCCGGGAAGTCGTCCACGAGATCGTCGCCGCCGGCAAGGAATTCAACTACGGCCTCGAAGCGGGCTCGAAGCCCGAGCTCATGATCGCGCTCGCGATGCACGAAGGCTCGCAGCGCCTCATCATCTGCAACGGCTACAAGGACCACGACTACATCCGCCTCGCGCTGATGGGCCGGAAGCTCGGCAAGAAGATCATCATCGTCGTCGAGCAACTCGCCGAACTCGACGATATCATCCGCATCGCCGCCGAGACGGGCGTGAAACCCATGATCGGTTTCCGTGCGAAGCTTCAGACCCGCGGCGAAGGCAAGTGGGCCATGTCCACCGGCGACAACGCGAAGTTCGGCCTCAACACCGCGGAAATCCTCTTCGCCTGCGAAAAACTTCGCGCGGCCAAGCTCACCTCCGCACTACGCCTCGTCCATTTCCACATCGGCTCGCAGGTGCCGAACATCATCACGATCAAGAACGCCGTCATCGAAGCCACGCGCTTCTACTGCCAGCTCTCCAAGATGGGATTTCCCATGGGCTACCTCGACGTCGGTGGCGGCCTCGGCATCGACTACGATGGTTCGCGCACGAACTTCGAGAGCTCGATGAACTACTCGATGGAGGAATACGCGCGCGACGTGGTCTTCAACATCCGCGAAATCTGCAGCGCATCCGACGTGCCCGTGCCCGACATTGTGAGCGAGTCCGGCCGCGCGATCGTCGCTCCCCACTCGCTGCTGGTGGTCGAGGTTTTCGAACGCATCAACAAGCGCGAGTCTCTCGGCCAGCAGCACCAGCCCAAGGAAAAGCACAAGGTCGTCACGGATCTCGAGACCC
>JAEYQF010000123.1 GCA_023410155.1 Verrucomicrobiota bacterium
CATTCTCCCCGATGACGATTTCACGCCGCACGACCGGCATCGACCACCGTCGGTAGTCGTGAGTACCGGCGCAAAGATGACTCCGCTGACTGATGTTTGCGCCGCGCCGCAACGTGATCCGACCGAGGTTGTACAGGGTGACCTCGCGGCCGACCATCGAGTGAGGCTCGAGCCGCAACTGCCACGGGAAGTGCACGCGAGCGGAGGGGAAGATGACCACTTGCGACGGTTGCGGGATGTCCGAGCCGAAACATCGCAGAAGCCAGGCGCGCCATCCATGCAGACGGGATGGGCTGAAACGGAAGAGCGTCGACTGCACCATCACCCAAGCCGCGCGGGCCACGTGCTCGCGCCACGAATACGGGGAGCGGCAATCCTGGCCCAAAAACGGAGCTTCAGCGGGCGGCATCGAGGAGCGACGAAAAGTCGGAGAGCATGGCGTCCGCAACGACGGAAAAGTCGAGTGGCGCGACCGCGCGGGCTGCAGTGACACCCAGGTTCGCGCGTTTCTCCGGCGAGAGGAGCAGCTCAGCAAGCTGGTCCGCCAAGCGCGCGGGAGCGTCGGAGTGTTTCCAATTTTTGAGGACACACCCGGTGACGCCAGTCTGGATGAGTCCGTCGAAGCAGGGCAGGTCCGTCACGATCACCGGGCGGGCGGCGGCCATGGCTTCGAGAACCGCCACTGGCAGGGCTTCTCCGGATTCCGCGGCGGTCGGGTAACAAAAGACATCAAGATCGGCGTAGGCGGCCGCCAGGCGCGCGTCGTCAAATTCGGGCTCAAGCCGCTGGAAACGGTTCCCTTCTCGAAGCGGGGCCGCGGCTTGCTCGAGCTCTTGCAGAAAGGACGGCCCGCCGCCGCCGCGGGCCACGTCGATCGGTCCCCGAAGCACCAGTGTCCAGGGCGGAGTATCCGTACGGGCGAGGAGCAGGCGCGCTGCTTCGAGCAGCAACAGCAGCCCCTTCTCGGGATGGAGCCGGCCGTGATAGCCGATCCGGAGCGGCGAGGGTGGACGTTGACGTGCCGCAGCCGCCGCAGCGAGCAGGTGTGCGTCGATCGGGTTGGGCGTGATCCGAAGAACCGAACGCAGCCGCGGGGCCTGGTCGAGCGCGGCGCGCCCGATGGCTGCGCTGGCGGCCTGCAGCCGCGCGACATCGCGGTAGACGCGCAGCTGCCCTTTCGGGTGCCGGTTCAGGTTGACCACGAGTTGACCCGCGTCGCGGCGGAGCGCCCGCACCCAAATTGGCAGGCCGATCGTATTGGTCACGAGGATATCCGCGGATGGAAGGGCGCGAGTGAGCCGGGCTCCCCAAACCGCATCGAGGATGAGGTTCACACTGCGGGAGCGCCGATGGTCGAAGCCGCGCCGCCGTTGCAGTCGCACGCCGTCGCGCACCTCAGCGCGAGGCCAGCCGGGCCAGCAGCGGGAAAACAGCGTGACCTCGTGGCCGCGTCCCGCGAATTCCCGGGCCAGTCGCCACCAGATCTTCTCCATCGCCCCGCCGGCGGAGGGCGGCACCGGTAAGAAGAAGCCGGATACGATGGTGATCCGCATCGGTGGGGCTCAGCGTCCGCTGAGCAGACGCCAGGCGAACAGGGGCACGAAGACCGCGATGCAAGCCTGGTAGAGCGACGAAATCCAAAGGGCCGCGGTCACCTCGGCGTTCAAACACCAGGCGAGCACAAGGATTCGGAACAGTCCGTGGATCGAGAACGCCGCCGAGCCTGCCGTGGTGACGGCGATCCATTGCAGCGCCACGCCAAGGATGAGCCCCACGGCGATGGGGCCGACCCACTCGTAGTTGGCGAAGCTTTCCGCGATCATGCCGAACCCGATGCTGGTGTATTCAGCCTGATCGCGGCTGAGCAGGCCGAGACCGACGGATAACAAACTCACGCTCTCGGTCGGACTCGGTTTCTCCGGCCAGAAGAAGCGTGGCACCACTTGCAGCGGGATGGAGCGGTAGCTCTCGCCCTCGAACGGCGGAAAACGATCCGGCACGTAGGCCACCACATAGGCCGCGATCTGGAGCAGGGACGAGCGCTCGAACAACAACAGCTTACCGCCCTGGTCGGGTTCGTTCAGATTGTGGAACCCCGCCTCGAACCACTCGCTGAAGAACTCCGGAAGTTGGGTGGCCTGCAGCTGCGGTTGCCCCTCGTCCCAGTAGACTTCGCGCATGTGCGCCTTGCCGTGATGCAGCACGGTAAACACGAGCAAGGCCGGCGCGATCAGCCACCACGGCACGCGGCGGGAATGGGAGAAGTAACCCAGCGCCACCACCCCGACGAGCGTGAGTGCGTGGATCAACAGGAGCGAACTGCAGATGAAGGCGAGTTGCGCCAGCAGGTTCACGACGAACAAGAGCTTTTCGCCCGGACTGAGTTCGCGCTGGGCCCAGAGGAGCGCGAGCGTGAAGGCGCTGATCAACCCGACGCCAAAAAACAGCGCCCGAAAGCTGCCGGCGAGTTCGGCCGGCACCCAGTGGGTGAACGTCGAAACGAACAGCCAGATCGTGTTGAGAAACAGGCCGTGTGCCACCACCTGGAGCCGGTCATCCGGGATGATG
>JAEYQF010000311.1 GCA_023410155.1 Verrucomicrobiota bacterium
AGACGATCGACGGCATGATCCAGGACGCACTGCTCACCGGCATCGATCACAAGACTGCCTGCAAGAACTTCGTGAAGGCCGCGTCCTTGGGCGTCGTGAAGGGCATGTCCAAGATGGCCATCTCCGCGATTCGATCCTACCGCGGCGCGCAGGTGTTCGAGGCCGTCGGTCTGCGTCGGGACGTCGTCCATCACAACTTCCCCTGGACCCCTTCCCGCGTAGGCGGCATCGGTCTCGATGTCATCGCGCAGGAAGTGCTCACGCGCCACCGCGCGGCATTCCCGGAGCGTCCCGTCAACGGCCACGTGCTTCCCGTCGGCGGCCAATACAAGTGGCGCAAGGACGGCGAGTATCACCTCTTCAACCCGGAATCGATTCACCACCTGCAAAAGGCGGTGCGCACCGGCAGCTACGCGACGTTCAAGCAATACTCGTCCATCATTAACGAGAATTCGAAGAACATCGCCACGCTCCGCGGCCTGCTCGATTTCAAGGCCGGCGACTCGATCCCGATCGAGGAAGTCGAGTCGATCGAGTCGATCATGAAGCGCTTCAAGACGGGCGCCATGTCCTATGGCTCCATCTCGAAGGAAGCGCACGAGACGCTCGCCATCGCGATGAACCGCATCGGCGGCAAGTCCAACACCGGCGAAGGCGGCGAAGATCCTGATCGTTTCATCCCGCTGCCCAACGGCGACTCGAAGAACTCCGCGATCAAGCAGGTCGCCTCGGGTCGCTTCGGTGTCACGCGCCCCTATCTCGTCAACGCCCGCGAAATTCAGATCAAGATGGCGCAGGGCGCGAAGCCGGGTGAGGGCGGCCAGTTGCCCGGCACCAAGGTTTATCCGTGGGTCGCCAAGACCCGTGGCACGACCGCCGGCGTGGGCCTGATCTCGCCGCCGCCGCACCACGACATCTACTCGATCGAGGATTTGGCGGAGCTCATTCACGACCTGAAGAACTCCAACCGCCACGCCCGCATCAGCGTGAAGCTCGTCGCTGAAGTCGGCGTCGGCACGATTGCCGCGGGTGTCGCGAAGGCGCACGCCGATGTCGTATTGATTTCTGGATACGACGGCGGCACCGGCGCTTCGCCGCAAACGTCGATCATGCACGCGGGTCTGCCGTGGGAGCTCGGTCTCGCCGAGACGCACCAGACGCTCGTCCTCAATAATCTGCGTTCGCGCATCGCCGTCGAAACCGACGGCCAGCTCAAGACCGGCCGCGACGTCGTCATCGCCGCGCTGCTCGGCGCCGAGGAGTTCGGTTTCGCCACCGCTCCGCTCGTCGCTACCGGCTGCATCATGATGCGCGTTTGCCATCTCAACACGTGCCCCGCCGGCGTGGCGACGCAGGACCCGCGTCTCCGCGAGAAATACTCCGGCAAGCCCGAGCACGTGGTGAACTTCATGACGTATATCGCCATGGAGGTCCGCGAGCTGATGGCCCAACTCGGTTTCCGCACGATCGAGGAAATGATCGGCCACACCGATCGCCTGGAACCCAAGAAGGCCGTCGATCACTGGAAGGCCCGCGGTCTCGATTTCTCGAACATCCTCTATCAGCCCGAAGTGCCGGACTCCGTCGGCCGCTTCTGCACGATCAAGCAGGACCACGGCCTCGACAAGTCGCTCGACCTCACGCAGCTCCTCCCGATCTGCGAACCCGCGATCGAGCGCGGCGAGAAAGTCATCGCCGAGCTCCCGATCCGCAACGTCAACCGCGTGGTCGGCACCATCACCGGCTCCGAGGTCACGAAGAAATACGGCGCGAAGGGCCTGCCCGAGGACACGATCCGCATCCACTTCAAGGGCTCGGCCGGCCAGAGCTTCGGCGCCTTCATGCCGAAGGGCATGACGTTCTCCATCGAGGGCGACGCCAACGACTACGTCGGCAAGGGTCTCTCCGGCGGCAAGATCATCGTCTACCCGCCCGCGAACGCCTCCTTCGAACCGTCGGAAAACATCATCGTCGGCAACGTCGCCCTCTACGGCGCCACGGCCGGCGAGTTGTATCTCAACGGTCGCGCCGGTGAGCGTTTCGCGGTCCGCAACTCCGGCGTCAACGCCGTGGTCGAGGGTGTCGGCGATCATGCGTGCGAATACATGACCGGTGGCCGCGTGATCGTGCTCGGCACCACCGGGCGCAACTTCGCGGCCGGCATGTCGGGCGGCATCGCCTACGTGCTCGATGTGACCGGCGACTTCATCAAGGACGTCAACGCCTCGATGGTCGGTATCGAGAAGCTGGATACGGCGCAGGAAATCGCCGAGGTCCGCGCCCTCATCGAGAATCACGTCGCCTACACCAAGAGCGTCAAAGGCAAGCGCGTCCTCGAAAACTGGGACGCGATGGTGCCGAAGTTCGTGAAGCTCCTGCCCAAGGACTACAAGCGCATGCTTGCCTGCATCGAGCGCGCTCAGGCTCAGGGGCTCACGGGCGACGAAGCCATCATGGCCGCCTTTGAAGAAAACGCCCGCGACCTCTCGCGCGTCGGCGGAAACTAAACGAGCCCTCAGCTCTCAACTCTCAGCTAATTCCCATGGGCAAACCCACCGGCTTCATCGAATACCTCCGCGAACTTCCCGTCGACCGCCCGCCGCTCGAGCGCGTCAAGGACTGGAAGGAGTTTCACCACCACATGGAGGAGAAGAAACTCCGGAACCAGGGCGCCCGTTGCATGGATTGCGGCGTTCCGTTCTGCCACACCGGCAAGCTCATCAGCGGCATGGCGTCCGGCTGCCCGATCAACAACCTGATCCCGGAGTGGAACGATCTCGTTTACCGCGGCCTGTGGAAGGAAGCGATCGACCGCCTGCACAAGACGAACAACTTCCCGGAGTTCACCGGCCGCGTGTGCCCGGCGCCTTGCGAAGGCTCGTGCGTGCTTGGCATCAACAACCCACCGGTCACGATCAAGAACATCGAGTGCGCGATCACCGATCGTGCCTGGGATGAGGGGTGGGTGACCGCGGAAAAACCCGCGGTGCGCACCGGCAAGAAGGTCGCCGTCATCGGCTCCGGTCCCGCGGGTCTCGCCGCGGCCGAGCAACTCAACCTCGCCGGTCACAGCGTCACCGTGTTCGAACGCGCGGATCGCCCGGGTGGCCTGCTCATGTATGGCATCCCCAACATGAAGCTGGATAAAAAGGAGGTCGTCCTTCGCCGCATCAAGTTGATGGAACAGGCCGGCATCAAATTCGTCTGCAACGCGAGCGTCGGCACCGGCGACTCCGACAACGTCGAGCCGCAGATGCTGCTGCAGGATTTCGACGCCACCATCGTGGCGACGGGTGCCACCAAGCCGCGCGATCTTCCCATCGAGGGTCGTAATCTCAAAGGCGTGCACTTCGCGATGGAGTTCCTCACCGCGAACACCAAGGCCGTGCTCGACGGCGGGGCCGACAAGTGCCCGATCCACGCGAAGGGCAAGGACGTCATCGTTATCGGCGGTGGTGACACCGGCACGGATTGCGTGGGCACCTCCATCCGCCACGGCTGCAAGTCCATCACGCAGATCGAAATTCTTCCGAAGCCCGCGATGGAGCGACAGGCCGACAATCCGTGGCCCGAGTGGCCCAAGGTCTACAAGATGGACTACGGCCAGGAGGAAGCCGCCGCCCGTTTCGGCGCCGATCCACGCGTCTATCTCACCACGGTGAAGAAATTCGTCGGCGACGAAAACGGCGCCGTGAAGGAGCTCGTCACCGTCCAGATCACCTGGAGCAAGAACGACAAGGGCCAGTTCGTTCCGACCGAAGTTCCCGGCACCGAGATGACGCGTCCCGCTCAGCTCGTGTTGCTGGCGATGGGATTCATGGGACCCGAGCAGCCGCTGCTGAAGGATCTGGGCGTCGAGACCGATCCCCGCTCCAACGCCAAAGCCGAGCACGAGAAATACACGACCAATGTGAAAGGCGTGTTCGCCGCGGGCGATTGTCGCCGTGGTCAGTCGCTCGTCGTCTGGGCGATCAACGAAGGCCGTGGCGTCGCTCGCGAGTGCGACCGCTACCTCATGGGCGCCACCGACCTCCCCTAAGTCTCGAGCACCTCTCCGAGGTGGAGCCCGGCGTCCTGCCGGGCTTTTTTGCGCCCTCGCAGCGCGACCTACTCCACGCGGAACACGACCGCTTCCTGCGCCGTCGCATCGGCACGCAGGTAAACGTCACCTCCGACGTCCGCGCAATCGATCACTCGCACCACGTTCTCGAAGGCAGCGGCCGAGGGCTCCAGCTCCAGCAGGCGGCTCGGTGCCGACCTGAACCACTCCGAATCGACGAGGTTACCCGTCTTCTTGGGGAAGAAGGCCACATATAACTGGTCGTGTTCTACGAGATCGTTGAAGAAGTGCGTGCCGAGCGAAACGTCGGGAATGAGACGCTCGTGCATCGCGACGACTTCACAGATCACGGCGGCACGGCTGATCTCCGCAAAATTCACCGGGATGCCCAGCGACGGGCTGTGTGTGCCCCAGCGGCCCGGGCCGATGAGCATCAGGCCGCGATCCTCGACGGGCTGTTTGCCATTCAAGCGTCCGATGAGCCGGGCCACCGCATGCCGGTCCTGCTCGCGAAGCGCGGCATACGTTTCCGTCACCACATACACGATGCGCGATAGCTTCTGTTCCCGACTCACCCCGATCACCGCACCGTGGGCGGCGAGCAAGCGTCGCCGGCCTTGGGCCGCTGTGGTGAGCGCTCCCGCACTCTCGCGGCGCACCTGGAAGGTCCGACATTGCAGCAAGTGGATCCGATACGTCCCGTCCGCGATAAAGTTCAGCGCAAACTCGATGTCGACCGGGTGTTCATACGCTTCCTCGAGCGTCGACAGCATCCGGCGAAGATCCTCTGCGACCGCGGTCTCACGCAGCAGCCGCTCGAAGGTGGTGCAGGGATGGCCGCTGGAATCCGTCTCCGTCAGATAAAGTTCCACCGGGAAATCCGGCCGCTCTGCCAGCGTCTCTCCCAACGGCAGGGAAACAAAGCGGCCCTCGTGCAGATCGAGACAGTCCATGCGCCGCTGCGAGTGGTCGCGCACTTCCTCAAAGCTCGCCTCCGGGCGGCGGGTCGGCGCATTGAGGGCGACGAGTCGTGTGTAGTCGTCGTCAGAGCGATCGACCGCACGCGTGCCCAGCCCGAACACCAGGCGCAGCACACCCGCGTGCGGATCGATGTCCGGGTGCCAGACGAACGGATTATACGAAAGCCCCACGCCCGCCGCCTGTGGATAGTAGTAGCGTCCATGCGCCGCGCCGGACACCCGCATGATCAGGAGTGCCATGCGTTCCTCGCTGTCGAGTAATCCCCGCCGCCGCCGATAGCGGAGGGCCTCCTCATCCAGCACGCTCGCATAAACCTGGCGCACGGCTTGGAGGAGTGCAGACATCCGCTCCTCTCGCGTGCCGCGGTTCACCACGAAGACGCTTTCGTATTTGCCCGAGAACGCGTTACCGCGGGCATCCTCCAGAATGGAACTCGAGCGCACGATGTAGGGCGACTCTCCGAAGTAATCCAGCATGCCGCGGAACTGCTCGGCGATGTGCTCCGGAAAGCGGCCCGCCAGGATTCGGCGGCGGCCTTCCTCGAGCCCGGCGAGAAACGTCGCGGGGCTCTTCTGTTGCTCGCGCAGCCACCACACTCCGTTCTGCACCAGGAAGGTGATGAACACTTCCGCGCCGACGAAAAACGAATCGTGAGCCTCCAGCCGGCTCGCCAGGTCTGGATCGCGGTCGCGCAGAATCGCGCGCGCCACCAGCATCCCGAGCGTCTTCCCGCCCACGGATCCGATCCCGATCATCCGGTCCCGCACGAGGAGAATATCCTCGAGTGTGAGATAGCGCTCCACGAGCGAAGCGATGCCCGAACGATGCACGCGCAGCGCCGCGAACACCCGCTTCGTCGTCTCCGCGCGACGCTCCGCCGTGCCGCGCTCCTCCCGCCACGCCTGCGCCACTTGCGCCGCTTCCTGAAACAATCGCCGCCAGTAGCCGCTGCGCCCCTCGCTTTGCAGCCGCGGCCATTGCGTGCGCGACAGGATCTGGGCGAGCACGGCGCTGTCGCGCACGGGCAGAAACTCCCCGCCCTGCCGTACGTGGATGGTGTTCATCGCGTCACGCGACCGGTGCTGCACCTTCACCGGCCGCACATACAGCCGCAGGTCCAGGCGGAAAACATCCAGCAGGAACTGCGTGGTCTCGCGGATCGGCTCGAGCGCGTAAAGCGAGTGGCGATCGCGATACAGGCCGAAGTAGGTCACTGTATCCAAGTCTCGGAGACGCGGACACGTGAGCATGAAGAAATTGCCGAGGCTCTGATCCGAGATCCATCGATCCGCCAGGTGGGACAGGCAGTCGAAGACGTAAATCACGCGCGTGCCCGCGCGCTCGATTACGTGGTGCACCTGCCGGACCACCCGTTCGAACCCGGCGCCACTGTCGATCGGACAGATCTCCACGCCGTGGCTGTCCTCGATGAGCGGGCAATGCTCCGCGAATCGGAAGTAGATCACCCGGCGGCCGGCGGCGCGGGCCGCTGCCACGTAGGGCGTCACGAGCTCCTGATACTCTTCGATCGTGTCGACCTCCCACACGATGTTGTCGCCCGGCTCGATCCCGCGTAGAACGCGGTCGATGCCGGCGAGGCCCGTGGTCTCGCGCTTGAGGTGAAGCCCGGCGTTTCCGCCGGGCTTTGTCCCGACTTGCTCCACGTTTTCTGGGCCTGAGCTCATCGCTCAACCTGCCATCAAACGACGCCCTGCTCCAGCATGGCGTCGGCGACTTTCGTGAAACCCGCGATGTTGCCGCCGAGCACGTAGTTGCCCGGCGCGCCGTACTCCTCCGCGGTGCGGCGGCAGTTCGCGTGGATGTTGACCATGATCTCGCGCAAGCGGCGGTCCACTTCCTCGCGCGACCAGCTCAGGCGCATCGAATTCTGCGACATCTCGAGCCCCGAGGTCGCCACCCCGCCGGCGTTCGCCGCCTTGCCGGGGCCGTAGAGGATTTTCGCGGTCAGAAACGCGTGCACGGCCTCGGGCGCCGACGGCATGTTGGCGCCCTCCGACACGAAGCGGCAGCCGTTCTTCAGCAGCGCCTGCGCGTCGCGCGCGTCGATTTCGTTCTGCGTCGCGCTCGGAAACGCGCCGTCGCACGGCACCGCCCACGGCCGCTGGCCGGCGAGGTACGTCGCGCCCTTGAAGGCGTCCGCGTACTCGCGGATGCGGCCGCGCCGGACATTCTTGAGCTGCATCGTCCACGCGAGCTTCTCCGCGTCGATTCCCGCCGGATCGTGGATCGTGCCCTCGGAATCGGAAAGCGTGACCGGCTTCGCGCCGAGCTGGAGCAGCTTCTCGATCGTGTACTGCGCCACGTTGCCGGAGCCGGACACCGCGCACACCTTGCCGGCGAGCGATTCGCCGCGCGTCTTCAACATTTCCTCGGCGAAGTACACCGCGCCGTAGCCCGTCGCCTCCGGCCGGATCAGCGAGCCGCCCCACTTGAGGCCCTTGCCGGTGAACACGCCCGAGAACTCGTTGCGCAGCCGCTTGTACTGGCCGAAAAGGAAACCGACCTCCCGCCCGCCGACGCCAATGTCGCCCGCCGGCACGTCGGTATCCGGGCCGATGTGACGCTGGAGCTCGTTCATGAAGCTCTGGCAGAACCGCATGACTTCGCCATCCGACTTCCCCTTCGGATCGAAATCCGAACCGCCCTTGCCGCCGCCCATCGGCAGCGTGGTGAGCGCGTTCTTGAAGATCTGCTCGAAGCCCAGGAATTTCAGGATGCCGAGGTTCACGCTGGGGTGGAAGCGCAGCCCGCCCTTGTAGGGCCCGATCGCGCTGTTGAACTGCACGCGAAACCCGCGGTTCACCTGCACCCGTCCGGCGTCGTCCTGCCACGCGACGCGAAAAACGATCTGCCGCTCCGGCTCGACCACGCGTTCGAGGATCCGCCCGTCCCGGTATTTCCGCTGCCGCTCGAGCACCGGCGCGAGGGATTCGAGCACTTCATGGACGGCTTGGAGAAACTCCGGCTCGCCGGCGTTCCGGCGGGCCACGACATCGAGGACTTCGGCAATGTAGGTATTCATCTGAAAAGGGTTTTGCGATGCGCCTGTCCGGTGCTGCCCGTTCCCGCAGCGCAGCCAATCCCGGACATTTCGCAACCGCCCGACGCCGAACCGGCTCCGCCGCCAGCCCTCTCCGCCGGCGGACGAGGAGCGACGGTCCTCCGCGTTCGAACTCGTTTGGTATCGGCCACGATCGGGTTGAAGCCAAGCGGCTCCGTGCAGGACCGTCACGGATCGAATCGCGGCGAATCTTGCGTTGTGCCGCGCATCCGTTGCCTCCGATCCCATGCGAACTCCGAAAATTTCCCGTGGCGCCAGCCGCATACTCTCCTGCGCACCGACGTTCCCGCGCGCGGTCCTATCTCAGGGCGACCCGAACCGTCCGCGTCATGAAAAACACGGTGTTTGCAGCCATCACCCAGGCGATCGACGAGCATCGGCTGCTGCTGATCACGGACGAAGCCGGTCCCCGGCTGATCGAACCGTATCTGATTTTCGAATCCCCGGCCGGCGACATGTTGCTGCATGGCTGGCAGCAGGCCGGCGCCTTTCGCCGGACCCCGCCGCCGCACTGGTGCAATCTCCATCTGGACGACATCCACACCGCGCAGGTGCTCGCCGAGCAGTTCCCCAAGCCGCACCGCGACTACAATCCCCGTCGCCGCGAATTCCACCGGATCCTCTACGAGATCCACGTCGAGCGCACGACGCTCGTGGAACCCACGCTCCCGCTCCCGAGTCCCCG
>JAEYQF010000312.1 GCA_023410155.1 Verrucomicrobiota bacterium
CGTGTGCCGTCCTCAAGCCGTGAGCGCTCGAGTGGCCAGTCACCTTCACACTGAATCTGTCCACGATCACATACACGATCGGCACCACGAACAGGGTCAGGAAAGTCGCGATGCTGAGGCCGCCAACGATCACGATGCCCATCGCATTTCGCGTCTCGGCTCCCGCACCGGTGGCAAATGCGATCGGCACCGCCCCAAGGATCGTGGCGATCGCCGTCATGAGAATCGGACGGAAACGAAGAATCGCCGACTCGTGGGCCGCGGTGAAAGCGTCCTTGCCCTCCAGTTGGAGCTGGTTGGCGAACTCGACGATCAAAATGCCGTTCTTCGCCACGAGACCGATCAGCATGATGAGTCCAAATCTTGAATACAGATTGTCCGTCATCGCGGGACCCCAGAAACGGGTGCAGTAGAGCACGATCACACCGCCCGCGAGCGCCAGCACGACGCCCGTGAAGATCGTGAGCGGATGCAGCCAGGACTCGAACTGCGCCGCGAGGACGAGAAACGTGAACGCGAGCGCCAGCACGAACAGCATCCAGGTGTCGCTCGCGCTTTCCACGTATTCGCGGGTCTCGCCGTCCCAAGCGTAAGTGTAGCCGGCCGGGAGAAGGTCATCCGCCTGTTCGCGAAGGAAGTCCACGGCATCTCCGATCGTGGCCGTGCCGCCGAGCTGTGCCGAGATCGTCACGGCTCGCAGACGGGCGAAGTGCGGATAATTTTCTGGCACGGCGTTTTCGTCCGCCCGCACCAGATTCGTGAGCTGGATCAACTGGCCGGTCGCGGATTTCACATAGACGCGGCTGAGATCCGCTGGCGTCATGCGGTCCTGATCCGCCACCTGCACCAGCACATCGAACTCCTGTGCTCCGCGCTGAAACGTGGTGACCTGCTTGCCGCCAAAGAGCGTCTCCAGCGTCGAGGCGATTTGCGAAACGGGCACGTTGAGATCGGCGGCCTTGGCCCGATCAATCCGCACTTCCAGCTGTGGCTTGGTCGGCGACGGATCGAGGCGCGGTTGGAAGAACATGTCGGTTTCGCGCATGCGCGCGAGCATCTGCTGGCCCAGGTTCTGCAGCTGATCGAAATCGGAACCCTGCAGCACCATCTGCACGCCCGAGCCGCCACCACGCTGCCCGAACGGCCGGGGCGCAATCGGAGTCGCCTGTCCACCGGTGATCTCGAGCCGGAACTTGTTTCGCAGTTCGGCGATGACGTCCTGGGTCTTGCGCTCCCGCTCCTCCCAGGGCTTCAGCGTTGCGAAGATGAATGCCCGGTTGTTGTCGCCGCTTCGGCGGAACGTGCGCTCCATCTCGGGAATCTCGAGGATCATCTGCTCCATGCGCCCGGCGTAGTAGTGTCCGTATTGTGGCGTCGACCCAACCGGGCCGATGAACTGCGCCCGGAACATGCTTCGGTCCTCGAGTGGCGTGAGTTCGCGCTGTAGTTGGAAATAGAATACCGGGCCGAGGGCCGCGACGGCGAGCGCGCCGAGGATGACCCAGGCCTTGCGCCGGAACGACCACTCGAGCATCGCGGCGTAGCGACGGTTGATCGCTTCGAAGAACGGCTCGGTCTTTTCGTAGATCCAGCCATGGTGTGGTTTGCCGTTCACGGTGCGGCTGCGCAGCATGCGGGAACTGAGCATCGGCGTGAGCGTGAGCGCCACGAAAGCGGACACCAGGACCGAGATGGCGAGCGTGAGGCCAAATTCGTAGAAGAGCCGCCCCGTCTGGCCGGATTGGAAGGCCACCGGGAGGAACACTGCCGCCAACGTAAAGGTGGTCGCGATGACCGCGAACGCCACCTGGCGCGCCCCGTGAATCGCCGCGCGGATCGGTGCCTCGCCGTCCTCGATCCGGCGGTAGATATTCTCGAGCATCACGATCGCGTCGTCCACCACCAGACCGACGGCGAGCACGAGCGCGAGCAGCGTGAGGACGTTGAGCGAAAATCCCAGCCAGCTCATGACCGCGAACGAACCGATGACCGACACCGGAATCGCAAGCAACGGGATGAACGTCGCCCGCCAGTCGCGCAGAAACACGAAGATCATCACGATCACCAGGACCGCCGCTTCCCAGAGGGTCTTATATACTTCCTTCACCGAGCGATCGACGAACACCGAACTGTCAAATCCGATATCGATGCTCACGCCTTTCGGCAGATCGGCCATGATGTGCGGAATCTGCGCTTTCACGCCCGCGGCCAGGTCGAGCAAGTTGGATTGCGACTGCCGGAAAACCTGGACGCCCACGGTCGGTCGACCGCGGAAGAAGCTTTCGCCGCGGTAGTCGTTCTTGCCGAGTTCTACCCGGCCGATGTCCATGAACTTGACGTGATAGCCGCCCCGCGCGGCAAGGACGAGATTCTCGAAGTCCGAAACCTCCCGCATGTTGCCCTGCGTGCGGACGGTGAACTCGCGGGTGCGGGACTCGATGCGCCCTCCGGGGATCTCGACGTTCTGCTGCCGCAACGCCTGTTCCACATCCGCAACCGTCAGGCCATAGGCAGCCATGCGATCGGAATCGATCCACAATCGCATCGCGTAGCGCGGCCCGCGAATCTGCACCGCGCCCACCCCGGGCACGGTTTGAATCCGCTGCACGACGAACCGCTCGGCGATATCGTAGAGCTCCTGCCGCTCGTAGCGGTCGGAGTTGAGCGAGAAACCGAGGATCGGATCCGCATCCGCCTCGGTCTTGGTCACCTGCGGTTCATCGATCTCGTCCGGCAACCGACCACGGGCACGACTGACACGATCGCGAACATCGTTGGCGGCCTCGTTGACGTCGCGGGCCAGCGTGAACTCGACGGTGATGTCCGACTGCTGCTCACGCGAGACCGAGCGGATCACCCGAATGCCATCGATCGAGGAAATTTCCTTCTCGAGCGGTTCCG
Organism: Verrucomicrobiota bacterium; assembly: GCA_023410155.1. GTDB lineage: Bacteria > Verrucomicrobiota > Verrucomicrobiia > Opitutales > Opitutaceae > Opitutus. Next base: position 2,902 of record JAEYQF010000312.1, read on the forward strand.
TGATCTTTGTTTCCACGACCTCCGCGGAGGCGCCGGGATAGAAAGTCTGCACCGAAACGATCGGCGAATCCGTGTTCGGATACTCGCGAACTGAAAGCCGATTGAACGACAACAGGCCAATCAGCACCACCAGGATGGAGGCGACGAGGCATACGACCGGCCGCCGGATGGAGACGTCGGACAAGATCATGAGCGGGAGAAACGTCCGAGTTCTTCCACGAACGGACGCGGCGCGATCTTCGCTCCGGGAAACAGCGTAAGCGCCCCCACTCCCGAAGCCACGATCTGGCTCGTCTCATCCAGCGTGCCTTCGAGCGGTGTGACCTCCACCACCCCGGCTGCGCGCAGGCCCAAGCGAACAGGAACGAAAGCCGCGGTCTGTTCGCCCTGCTCCTCCTTCACGACCACGATCTGCGAACCGGTCGTAGTGGTGAGGATGGCGCCCTCCGGCACGGTCAGCACCTGCTGGCGCACTTCGAGGACGAGCTCGACGTTGGCGAACATGCCCGGTTTCAGCCCACCCGCGTCGCCGGTGATGTAGCCTTTGACCTCGCTGGAACGCGTCGCCCGATCGACCACCGCCGCGGTGAAATAGACCTCTCCCTCAATCTGCGTGCCTCCAAGGGCCGGGGAACGCACCCGGAAGCGCGTGCCGTTTCGCACCTTGGCGACGAAGCGCTCCGGCACTTGGAAATCGATCTTCAGCCGGCTCAAGTCGTCGATCGTCGTTACGACGGATTGGGGCGTGAGATAATCCCCCGGCGAGAGAGCACGGGCACCGACGACGCCATCGAATGGCGCCCGGATCTGTGTGCGTTCCAGTCGCACGTTGATGAGTTCGCGGTCCGACTTCGCCGAGGCGAATTCCGAACGGGAGCGGTCCACGTCAGCGAGGCTGTTGCTTCGCGTCTGCCAGAGCTGTTCGGCGCGTTGCAGATTAAGTTCGGCCAGCCGGAAACTGGACTCGCTTTGCGCGAGCTGCGCCCGGAGCTCCGAGTCCTCGATCTTGAGGAGCAACTGCCCGTGCCGGACCTGCTGGCCCTCCTCGAAATGGATCGAACGCACGAGCCCGGACATTTCGGGGCGAATCGTGGCGGACTCATTGGCCGCCACGGAGCCGACGAGGTTCAACGTCTCAGCCAGATCGCGGCGCTGCACCGTTGTGACCTCCACTGGCTGAACCTGCGCGATGGCAGGCCCCGATGAACGCGCGTCAGCGCGACGACACCCCGAGAGTGCGGCAGCAAGGGCAAGGAAAACGACGAAGAAGCGGGCAGCGGACATGGAAGGAATAGGTCAAGGGGGCGGTCGACCCGCCTGACGGAGACTGATTCGGAAAGATGCAGGGATCGTGCGAGGCGTGCAGAGGGACGCCGATTGTTGCACGAGCGTCTCACCCACTGCAATGTCCGCGTGGTGGATGGCCGGCGGGCAGGCCACGCTGCGCGTCCGACCGTGCATCAATCGGCGCCAGGCGCCGCCGCGGCATGTGACTCGAGCTGCGCGACGCGGCTCTGCGCCTCGATCAGCTTGGGGTTGTTCTCGCCGTAACGTTCAGAGAACTCCCGTGCTTGCGCTCGCGCCAGCCAGAGTTCGCGCGGAGCCGAGGGCGCACGCGCGAGCTCACTCGCCAGAGCTTGGACACGACTCCGCTGCGAGCGGAGCCGGGGATGATTCTCGAGATAGCGCAATTCGAGCGCCGCCAGTTGTGCGTGGGCCATCACCAGCTCCGTGGGCAAATCCGGCGACTCGCGCCACAGGCGCTCCATGACATCCAACCGCGCCCGCTGGGCCCGCCACGTGGGATGCTGGTCGGAGTAGCGAATATCCAGGCGGGCAAACACCAGTCGCGCTTCACGCAGCTCCGCGCGTTCGCGGGGCGTTTGCGCAGCCTGGCGTTCAAGCTCCGCGATGACCGCCTTCTGCTCGAGCACCACCGGGTGGTTCTGGAGATAACGCTTGGAGAGTTCCGCCAGCGTTGCCTTGGCGTCGGCGAGCGGTCGTGCAATGTCGTCGATCGGTTGCGAGCGTCCGCCGACACTGCTGGCGAGCAGCAGAAGAGCGGCGAACAGCATGCTCGCGCGACAGCTCATCGGGAAGCTTCAGCTTGCGGTCTGGGCGTAACCCGCTGCATCGAGCAAGCCGTCCAGTTCCACAGGGTTCGCGAGTTTCAGCTTCAGGAACCACCCCGCGCCATACGGATCGCGGTTGATCGTCTCCGGCGCGCCGTCGAGCTCGGCGTTCACGGCGATCACCGTGCCGGTCACCGGCGCATACACGTCGCTGGCCGCCTTGACCGACTCGACCACACCGAACGTCTCACCGGCGTTGAGCGTCGCACCTACTTTGGGCAACTGCACATACGTGATGTCGCCCAGGGAGTTCTGCGCGTAATCCGTGATTCCCACTGTCGCGGTGCCGTCGCTATCGAGCTTCAGCCATTCGTGGGATTTTGCGTAGCGGAGTTCGCTGGGGACGTTGCTCATGAGAAGAGAAATTTGCAGGTTGGACGTGAGGTTGATTTCACCGGGCAGCCCGGCGCGTGCAAGCACCACCTAGAGTTTCTTCAACGGCACGAACGGCGGCTTAACGAGTTGGAGCGGCAGCTTCGTGCCACGAATGTCGACGACCAGTGGATCCGCCGCGGCACCCGAGGCCACGAGAGCGGACCCGATTGCTTCATTGAGGATCGGCGAGAGCGTGCCGGAGAGCACACGCCCCACAGCGGCGCCATCGGCCCCAAGCACCGGCGTTTCCGCGCGCACGATGCGCCGGTCTCCCGTGCGGAAAAACACGACCTTTCGTGGCGCGCCTTGTTGCTTCTCGGCGAGCAAGGCCTCCCGGCCAATGAAATCCGCACCTTTCTCGAGTTTCACCGTCCAACCGAGGCCCGCCGTGAGCGGCGAGATGTCAGCCGTGATCTCATGGCCGTAGAGCGGATAACCCGCTTCCAGCCGCAAACTGTCACGCGCGCCGAGGCCCGCCAACTCGAGCCCGTGAGCAGCGCCCGCGGCGAGCATCGCGTCGGCGAGCGCCGGAGCCTCGCTCGCAGCGTGGTAAAGCTCGAATCCATCTTCGCCGGTATAACCGGTGCGGCTGATGAGGCATTGAATGCCCGCCACCGTGCCCTCGCCGAAATGATAGTATTTGATCGCGCCGAGCTTCGCGCCGGTGAGCGACTGCACGATCGCGGCGGCGTTCGGGCCCTGGATGGCGAGCAAGGCATAGTCATCGGAGCGATCGGTGATCGTCACGGCGAAGCCCTTCGCCTGCTCGTTGATCCACGCAAGGTCTTTGGCGATGTTGCCCGCGTTGATGCAGAGAAAATAGTCCTCCGGCGTCCGCATATAGACGAGGAGGTCGTCCACCACTCCGCCCTCGGGGTAGCACATCGGCGAATAGAGCACGCGGCCGGGATGGAGCTTCGCGACGTCGTTCGTCACGAGATGATTCAGGAACTTGCCCGCCTCGGGTCCGCGCACGTCGACCTCGCCCATGTGACTCACGTCGAACAAACCAGCAGCACGTCGGACGGCTTTGTGCTCTTCGAGGATGCTCTTGTATTGCACCGGCATTTCCCAGCCGGCGAAGTCCACCAATCGTCCGCCGTGTGCTGCATGGAAGTCGCGCAGCGGGGTGCGTTTCAGTTCGCTCATCCCCCACACTAGCGTCCGCAGCGTGGCCTCGGGCAAGGCGATTTTGGCCGAGCCCAGCATGCACAGATTTAAGTCGCCACAACGCGCGGTCGCATAAACTGGCGCCATGCTCTGGCTCATTCTCGCGATCATCGGAACACTCTCCGTTTCGTTCACGTGCTCCCTTTGCGAGGCGATGGTGCTGAGCGTCACCACGACCGACATCGAGGTGCTGAAGAAAAACGCTCCGCGGCGGGGTCAATTGCTCGAACACATGCGGGAGCAGCTCGACCAGACGATTTCCGCCATCCTTACGCTCAACACGATCGCCAATTCGCTCGGTTCGATCGCGATCGGTGCCATCGCCGGCACTCGTTTTCATGGGTCGGTGCTCGCTGCTGTCACCGCGGCTTTCGGCTTCTCCCTGCTCATCGTCGGGGAAGTGCTGCCTAAGACGATCGGTGTGACTCATCGAGGCACACTCCTTCCCTTGATCGTCTATCCGCTGGTTGGACTACGCGCGGCACTTCGTCCCGTCACATGGATCTGCAACCGCATCGTGAGCCTCTTCGTCGGTCAGCCGGTGGAAAGTCACACGTCTGACCAGGAGATCATTCTCCTCGCCGAGCGCGGCGCCCAACAGGGCACGCTTTCGAAAAGCGAATCCAGCATCATCGCCAACGCTCTCTCGCTTGACGACGTGCGTGTGTCGGCGCTCATGACGCCGCGCACCGTGGTCGCCGCGCTGCCCAAAGCGTCGAGCGTCTCCGACGTATTTCGCGAATACCCGAACCTGCCCTTCGGCCGGTTGCCCGTCTATGGCAAGAACCTCGACGACATCGTCGGCCTTGTCCGTCGGCGCGATCTTTTGAAAGCCAAGGCCAACGACCAGGACAACGAGCTCGTCGAACGCTTGATGCACGAAGTCTTCTTCGTGCCCGAAACCGCCACGGCCGCCAACGCACTCCAGGTTTTCCTCAAGACTCACCAGCAACTGCTCGTGGTCGTGGACGAGTTTGGCGCCACCGCCGGCGTGGTCACGATGGAGGACGTAATGGAGCACCTCATCGGCGGCGAGATCTTCGAGAAGGATGATTTCGCCGTAGACATGCGGGAGCTCGCCCGCGCCAAGCAGCAAAAGGCGGCCCGCGGTTCCAAACGCACGTCGTGATGCCCTCGCTGAATCCGCCTGCCTGCCCCGCATGAGTCCTCCGCTCGCCTACTGGGTCCACGACCTGAGCC
>JAEYQF010000011.1 GCA_023410155.1 Verrucomicrobiota bacterium
AAACTCGATCCATCGTATATCAGAAGACCGCTGCGAAGCCCGATCAGCAAACGGCCATCGCTCAGCATCAGCAAGCTGCGGATGTTGGCAGCTGAATCCGGGTAGTTCTCCACCGTTCTCACAGCATCACCGTCCCATATATAGAGACCACTTCCATCGGTACCGGCATAGATCCGTGCTTGCTTATCACTGGCCAGGCTCATGATGCGCGCGGCGTTCTGCACCGGCAGCGGATGTTGGACCCATTTCTGGCCTTCGCGAAGTACAAGGACCGATCCGACACCGAGCCACAACCTTCCTTTGTTGTCCTGTACCATCGCGCTCACCTGCGCATCGGGTAATCCTTCCTGCAGGGCATGATCAGTGAATTCAAGCCCATCGAACCTGCTGGCACCGCCAAGTGTCCCGAACCACATATAGCCATGCTCATCCTGTGCCATGGCCCGTACCTGGCTTTGTGCAAGACCATCCTTCGGGGTGTACTGCGTGAACATGTGCTGCTGGGCCTCAGCAGCCATGGACAGTAGGGCGAAGAGAAATATGTACAGGCGCATCAGCGGTGCGCGAATGGGCCTCAAAAGGTATTGATCAGTGCGAGAAAATCAGGAAGTCTTCTGCGTGAAACAGGGATCAAGGCGCCATTGTCCAGCACGGCCATGTTCCCTTCGGCACGATTGAATCCTTTGAGATGGGCCAGATTGATGATGTACGATTTATGTACACGAAAGAAGCTTTTCGGATCGAGGCTGTTCTCGAAGACACGGATATGTTTGCTGCTCACCGATCGCTTTCCGTCCTTCAGGTGAATGGTGGTGTAACTGTCGTTTGCCTCCAGGTACATGATGTCCTCGTGCTTCAAAAGCACAAGCCCTTCACGACCGGGAATGGCGACACGTGAACTCAGGGGTGAGGCCGGGTCTTTCATCAACGCAGCGATCGCGGACGGCTGCGCCGGCGTTATCTCATTGGTGCTCTTCTGCAACTTCTTCACCGCACGCTGCAACTCGTCGATATCGATCGGCTTTTCCAGATAATCCAGCGCGTTCTGCTTGAACGCCTTGAGCGCATATTCATCATAGGCCGTGGTGAAAACGACCGGCAGATCGAGCTCTGCGATCGAACTCAGCAGCTGAAATCCATCTTCGCCGGGCATTTTAATATCCAGGAAGAGGGCGTTCGGTTGCAATTCATTGATCTTCTGGCGCGCCTCTGGCGCGCTGCCGGCCTGGCCCACCACTTCCACTTCGGGGCAGTGTTCCTCCAGCATCAAACGCAGGTTGTCCGGGGCATCGGCCTCATCATCCACTATAAGTGCGCGCAGTGCCATGTGATCTTGTTTGCAGAAAAGTTACAGGTACCTGTGGTCGCTGTTCACGTTGAACAGCCAAAGGTGACCATGGCACGAAGAACGGAAAAAAGGATCATTCCTGTTTCATCGGTCGGTGGCCTTTATCGATCCATTCACACCTTACCGCTCTTTCGATCCGGCGCACCGCTTCTCGTTGCCGCCTTTCTATCGGCAGCGAGTACCGATAGCTTCGGGTCAGCGAACGATCCAAAACCCTCATTGCCATGCAACTCTACATTCAACAGGTAGTTACCGCAGAAGCCCTCTGGATCTTCAACGACCAGGGCAACTGACCTTTTTTCTCGGGTTTTTTCTGGTTTGGTGGTGGAGGCCCGGTCTCAATTGAGATCGGGCCTCTGGTCTTTGTAACCGATCGAGCGCATCCGCGTATAACATCCCAAACCGCAAGACCATGGTACCGGGTGGAAATGAGTTGCGCCTGCGGATCGACCAGATCGAGCGCTTGTTGATGTTCGACTATGATCCCGGCACCGCCGATGCGCTGTTCGACATCTGCGACAGTGAAGGCCGCATCGTGAAGACGGGCGATGTCCGTGGCCCCATCACACGTGTGCGCATCACCGATCTTGATGGGGAGGAATACTTCCTCATGGTGCTGGATGGTGAGCAGGCCACCGTACGCCCGTTCCAGTTGCGCAAGGCCAGCTGATCCAAAGTTTTCGATCGGATCTTTTGGGCGTGTCCCCGCTTTGAGATGACGGCATAAGGAAGATGCACCTTCTTCGCGGGGTCGCGCTCTCCCTCCAAGTCCTCCCCGCCTTCAGCGTGTCCGGGCTTTCCGAGCCGATCGCTCACGCAACATCACGTACCTTTGCGCCGCCACAAAAGCACAGCATGAAATTCGGCGTCGTCATCTTCCCGGGCTCCAATTGTGATGAGGATATGATCCATGTTCTCGGTAACATCATGGGCCAGAAAGTGGAACGTTTGTGGCACAAGGACCATGACCTTAAAAAAGTGGACATGGTCGTTCTGCCGGGCGGATTTTCATTCGGGGATTATCTCCGTTCAGGGGCCATCGCACGTTTCTCACCCATCATGCAGGAAGTGGCACAACACGCGAAGAAAGGCGGATATGTATTCGGTGTTTGCAATGGTTTCCAGGTGCTTTGTGAGGCCGGTCTTTTACCCGGCGCATTGCTGCACAACCAGGACCAGAAGTTCATTTCGCGAAATGTCTTTATCAAGCGCGTGGCTAAGGATACATTGGTGACCCGCAACATCCCCGACCGCGCATTGAAGATCCCGATCGCACATGGAGAAGGCCGTTACCACGCCAGTGCCGATGTGTTGAAGGAGCTGAAGGATCGTGATCAGGTGTTGTTCAAGTATTGCGATGCTGAAGGCCGCTTCTTCGATGATGCCAATCCGAACGGCAGCAAGGAGAACATCGCCGGCATCACCAACAAAGGGCGGAATGTCTTCGGCATGATGCCGCATCCAGAACGGGCCTGCGATCCCAGATTGGGCAACACCGATGGCCGCTCGCTCTTCGAGTCCATCATGGAGGCCGTTACGGCCTGATCACCGGCGCAGACGCGGCTTAAGTTGCCGCACGTGCTTCGGATCGAAAGTGATGATCGTGTCGGTGCCTTTCACGCCGGTCCATCCTTGGAATTGAACGCCGGCCTTCGGCTGTATCTCCACATCCATCGGAATTCCTTCGAACAGGCCGATCACATTGCGGCCCGCGGGTAGTTGCGACCCTTCAAGGAACATCGTGGCCAGCGATCCATCTGGGACTTCAATGTCGACCTTTTTCAATTTTCTTCCCGTCCGATCGGCCAGATGTTCCAGCACGAATTCCCCGCGGTGCTGAAAGAATTCCTTCAGTTCGGCAAGCGATGCATCGGGATCCGGGCGTTGCAGCTGTCCTTTCCAACGTTCATGATCACGAAGTTGCTCGGTCCTGTTCGCGTGATGCAGACTGTCGGCTAAAGGGATCACCCGTTTTGGATCAAAAGTTCCGGCTACCAACGCGCTGAACCTTTTCAGGAACATCCGTCGTAGTTCATCATGAGCGATGATCTCCGGCAGATAAGGCGACTCCATCGTATTGGCCGAGAGCATGCGTTGAAGGCTGTTGTCCTCTACTGGCGCCCATAGGTCCATATCGAAAAGCACCCATCGCCAGACGCCGTTCTTTTCCCGCGGTCTGTAGATCCGCACGTTCAGGTCATGATCGCCACGGCCGGTGAACATATCAATGCATGCCAGATCGATGAGGCTTCCCAGGTCGAAATACTTTTTCAGCGTATCGATCGGCGCCTTCGATCGGAGATGATCGAGACCTTGCAGAAAATGGCCATTGCTTCCGCCGGTCAACACTTCATAAGCCGGACCATCGAGTACATCCACGTTCTTCGCTCCGCTGATGTCTTGGAGCCATTGTTCATCTTTCGGTGGCATCAGCCGATAGAGGCCTTCATATCTGCCATTGATCAACAGTGAAAGGGGAAGTGATGGCTGGACCGCAAGATCAAGGTCGTCCATGAGCACCAGCTTCTCCATCAACAGATTCCTGAGAAATGCATTCGGAGAAGCATCAGCACGTAACATCAGCTCATCGTAGGCCTGTCCTGTCACATCGCGAAGTACATCCGGCGGGGTGCCATAGCGTCTGCGGCCATACAATTTGTACGATCGCTTGGGCAGCGTACGCGATCCGCTGCCGCTGATGCGGATACCTACGGGAGTCGCCTTTCCGGTATCGCCGAGTTGGAAAAATGCCGGCCGTTCCCATTCACGGCCGGTACGCGAATAGTTGGCCGTTGGTCCGTTGGTGCCGATACCGTTCTCGCGGTCCCAAAGATCCAGGCTGTCCAAGATGATCGCTCCCGTAGGTGCAGGTTCGCCGATCATGATCGTTCGTGCGTACTCAGGCCCGGCAACATTGTGTTCATCACATGCACGGGCACGAATCGCCGTGGTGCGGTCCACTTCTATCGGTGCGGTATAACGCCTTGCATGGGCACCCGATGGATCGCTCCCGTCAAGGGTGTAACGG
>JAEYQF010000051.1 GCA_023410155.1 Verrucomicrobiota bacterium
CGGACCGGTGGCGCGAGTCGCGCCAGTGGAGGGCCGGAGGCGTTCCAAGGTTTGGACCGGGGCGCGCCGAGGGGTGGACCCGGTCGCGACAAAGTCCGGCACGAGTCGCGCCTAAGTCCGGACCGAGTCGAGACTAGGTGCGGCTTGCGTCGCGCCAAAGTCCGGCAGCGTCGCACGCTAGGGACACCCGACGACATCGGCGCGTTGATCAGCACGCCAAAGCTTTCCGGCCCCGGCGAGGAGGCCGGGCTGCACCCGCGAAAAAGCCCGGCGGAGCAGGTCCGCCGGGCTTGAAGAGATGCGAATGTTTCGCGCGCTTACAGCGACTGTGCCGCCGCGACGACGGCGTCGGCAGTGACTCCGAGCTCCTTGAAGATCGTCGGAGCCGGAGCACTCATGCCAAAGCGGTCGATGCCGATGACCTTGCCATCGATGCCGACATACTTGTGCCAGAGGCCCGTCACGCCGGCTTCGATCGCGACGCGCTTGCGGCACGACGACGGCAGCACGCTCTCGCGATACTCAGCCGACTGTTTGTCGAAGCGGTGGAACGACGGAACGGAAACCACGCGGGCTCCGGCGCCGAGCGTCTTCGCGGCGGCCACGGCGAGCTGCAATTCGCTGCCGGTCGCGAGCAGGATGTGCGTGAGCTCGGCGGTTTCCTTCACGGCAATGTAGCCACCCTTGATCACGCCTTCGCGGCGCGTTTGCACCGGGATATCGTTGAGCATCGGCAGCGCCTGGCGCGTGAGCGCGAGGAGCGTCGGGCCGTCCGTGCGCTCGAGCGCAGCGGCGAAGGCACCGGCGGTTTCCTCGGGATCGGCGGGACGGATGACGTCGAGGTTCGGAATGACGCGGAGACCGGAAACGGTTTCCACCGGTTGGTGAGTCGGACCGTCTTCGCCCACGCCGATCGAGTCGTGCGGTTAGACATACACGACGGGGAGCTTCGCCAGCGCGGCGAGGCGCATCGACGGACGCGAGTAATCGGCGAACACGAGGAACGTCGCCACGCTCGGGCGGAACGTGCCGTCGTAAGCGATACCGTTGGCGATCGCGGCCATCGCGTGCTCGCGGATGCCGAAGCGGATGTTGCGACCGGTGCGGTTGCCCGGCTCGAAATCCTTGTCGGTCGCGATGTAGTTCAGCGTCGAGCCGTAGAGGTCGGCGCTGCCGCCGATGAGCAGCGGAAGCTCCGCAGCGAGCGGCTGGAGCACGTCGCGGCCCGCGGCGCGGGTGGCGAGTTTCGCATCGGCCGGGAACGCGGGGATCTTCTCGAGCAGTTGCGCGGCGTTGGGCGCGGTTTGCGCGGCATCGAGCAGCGCGGCCTTGTCGGGATTGGCTTCGCGCCAGGCTTTGTAGGCCTTGGACCACTTGTTGCAGGCGCGCACGAGGCGGGCCTTGTGGTCGGCGAAGTAGGCGCGCACATCGTCGCTGACGAAGAAGTGCTGGTCGGCAGGAAGATCGAGGCCGGCGCGGGCGGCGTCGGCGAACTTCGCCCCACCCTCGCCGTGGCCCTTGGCGGTGCCGGCGACTTCGGGGATGCCGCGCGCGATCTGAGTCTTGGCGACAATGAGCTGAGGCTTACCGGTCTTGGATTTCTTGGCCTTGTTGAAAGCTTTCAAGAAGGCGACCATGTCGTGGCCGTCGACGGTTTGGACGTCCCAGTTGAGCGACTTGAAGCGGGCGACGGTGTTGTCGTCCTGCGTCTTGTTCGCCATGGCGTCGAGGGTGACGTCGTTGGAATCGTAAATGAGGATCAGGTTATCCAGCTTCTGGTAACCGGCGAAGGAAATGGCCTCGAGCGCGACGCCTTCCTGCATGCAGCCGTCGCCCGCGAGCGCGACGACGTGATAGTCGAAGATCGGATGCTCCGGCGTGTTGAAACGCGCGGCGAGCATCTGGCCGGCGACCGCCATGCCGACGGCGTTGGCCACACCCTGGCCCAGCGGGCCGGTGGTGCACTCAACTCCAGGTGTCTCGTGAAACTCGGGGTGGCCGGGCGTCGTGCTGTGGAGCTGGCGGAAGTTCTTCACCTGCTCGATCGGCAGGTCATAGCCGCTGAGGTGCAGCCAGCTGTAGAGGAACATCGAGCCGTGACCGGCGGAGAGCACGAAACGATCGCGATTGATCCAACGCGGACGCTCCGGGTTGTGCGACAGCGCGTGGCCGTAGAGCACGGCGCCGATCTCGGCGCAGCCGAGCGGCAGGCCGAGGTGGCCCGACGAGCAGGCGTGCACGGCATCGATAGCGAGGCCGCGCGCTTGGTTGGCGGCTTTGGCGAGGAGCAGGGTTTGCAGGGTCATGACTTGAAAAAGTTCGGAATGGACGGCACGGGCGCCGCGGAAGCGTTTACGCGAATCACGGTGAAAAGCGAAAGGCAACGACGCATTCTGGGGAGCACGTCATGCCCGGCACGCCCGCAATCGCTTGACGGTAAACAGACGCGACCGCCGAGAGGACTCAACGGGCACAAAAAAGGCGAGTCCCGAGGGACTCGCCGGAAAATATTTCGATCCTAACAATCGAAACTTCAGCTCGCCGCGGCGGCGGCAACCTTGGCGGCGTGGACTTCTGCCGCGCGGTCCTTCTCCTTGACGGCGACGGCGGCTTTGCCGGTGCGGCCGCGGAGATAGTAGAGACGGGCCTTCATGACCTCGGACTCGCGCTCGACCTCGATCTTCTCGATGTTGGGCGAGTTGACCGGAAACACGCGCTCGACGCCCTCGCCGTAGCTGATGCGGCGGACGGTGAACGTCTCGTGGATCCCAGAACCCTTACGCGCGATAACGATGCCGGCGTAGACCTGCACGCGCTCTTTGTCGCCTTCACGCACCTTGGTGTGGACGCGGACGCCGTCGCCGACTTTGAACGGCGTGAGGTCGGACTTCACCTGCGCGGCGGTGATTTCTTTGATAATCGGGTTCATGGCTGTGAGTTATTTGAGTAAATCGGGACGGACCTGACGGGTTTTTTCCACCTGTCGCGCGTGCCTCCACCTCTCGATTTCAGCATGGTTTCCCGAGAGAAGGACATCGGGAACGGACATGCCGCGGAACTCGGCGGGACGCGTGTATTGAGGAAAGTCGAGCAACTTGCTGGTGAACGATTCGTGCGTCAATGACTTTTCCTCCCCGAGCACGCCGGGAATGAAACGCGCGAGGGCATCGATCACCACGGCGGCCGCGAGTGTGCCGTTGGTGAGCACATAATCGCCGATGCTGATCTCCTGATCGATCACACAATCGCGGATGCGTTGGTCGATGCCTTCGTAGTGTCCGCTGAGGAAAACGATGTGCTCCTGTCGCGAAAGCTCCTGGGCAATCGTCGGTGAAAGCGGCACACCGTCGGGCGTCAGATAAACGCGGCGGCACCCGGGCGTCTGCAGTTGCTCGATCGCGGCAAACACCGGTTCGGGCTTCATCACCATGCCGGCGCCGCCGCCAAACGGGCGGTCGTCAGCGGTGCGGTGTTTGTCGGTGGTCCAATCGCGCAGGTCGTGGACCCTGACGCCGAGATGTCCCGCCGCGATGCCTTTGCCGAGGATGCTCTCCGCGAGGAAACCGTCCAGCATCCGCGGAAACAGCGTGAGAACGTCGATCTTCAGAGGCATGACGGATCGTTGTTAAATCACAGAGACACCGAGGACACGGAGAAAACCTAAAAACAAAAACCTCGGAGAGATTCCGAGGTTTCGTCGTGCGGGGCCGTCGAGCGGTGCCCCAGTGCTTCGCAGCAGATCAGGCCGTGGCGGCCGCGGCCTTGCGGGCCTTCTTGATCATGGCGTGCATCGTGTCAGTCGGCGTGGCGCCCTTGCTCAGCCAGTAGTCGACGCGAGCGAGATCAAGCTTGATGGGATTGCCCTTCGTCTTGGGCGTGTAGGTGCCGATGTTCTCCACCGCGGCACCATCGCGGCGCGAACGCGCCTCAGCGACGACCACGCGATAAAGCGGCTGGTGAACAGAACCAACCTTGGTAAGACGAATTTTGAGAGCCATGACAGATGTGTGACGAAGCGTTTCTCTTTGGAAAAGCTGAGGACAAGACCGCTCCGCCAAACGCTTGTCAAGCCCCCAGTCCCCAGCTTTGTCAGCGACGTCGCTCCCGCGTGCAACTGCTGCCGATGGCCACCGAACCGATGCGCGGCGCTCCGGACTAAAATCGAGCGAAACGATGGCCGATTGGATCAAGTCCACGATGGAGGAGTTCTCCTACCTGGGGATCATTCTCCTGATGATCCTGGAGAACGTGTTCCCGCCCATCCCCTCCGAATTGATCATGCCGCTCGCTGGTTTCATCAGCACTCAGGGTGAACTTTCCCTGCCCTTGGTGATCGCGGCCGGCACCGCCGGCTCCGTGCTCGGCGCCATCCCCCTGTATCTCCTTGGGCGCTGGGCGGGAGAGGAGCGCCTCCGAAGATGGATCGAACGTCACGGCCGCTGGATCGGAGTTTCCCCGCAGGATTACACCAAGTCGCGGGACTGGTTCGAACGCCACGGCCGCAAGACCATCTTCTTCTGTCGTCTTGTCCCCGGGATCCGCTCGCTGATTTCAGTGCCTGCGGGTGTGGCCAAGATGAAGATCGGGATATTTCTCCTCTACACCACTTTGGGCTCCGCGATCTGGTCGGGCCTGCTCGCGGGCGCAGGCCGCGCGTTGGGCGGCAACTACGAGCAAGTGGAAAAAGTCATCGGCCCGATCAGCACCGGGGTCGTCGTCAGCCTCGTGCTGGTGTTTGTGTATCGCGCCGTGCGCCACGGGCGAAAAGCAGCGTGAGCGAGCGGAGCACCACTCCGGCACCGCGGATCGTGCCGGATTTTCCGTTGACCGCGCCGGAGCGGGACGCGACGGTTCGCGTTTCTTATGCTTAAAGCCGGCATCGTCGGGCTGCCCAACGTGGGCAAATCCACTCTCTTCAACGCCCTCACCCGCTCCCGCAAAGCGGAGGCGGCGAACTATCCGTTCTGCACCATCGACCCCAATGTGGGCGTGGTCACGGTGCCCGACGATCGCCTCGCGGTCTTGCAGAAGATCGCGAAGACACAGGTGGTCATCCCAGCCGCGATCGAGTTCGTCGATATCGCCGGCCTTGTTGCCGGCGCGAGCAAGGGCGAAGGTCTGGGCAATCAATTCCTCGCCAACATCCGCGAGGTGGACGCGATCGTGCAGGTCGTGCGCTGCTTCGAAGATTCGGACGTGGTGCACACGATGGGCGCGGTCGATCCCGTGCGTGACATCGAGGTGATCACGACGGAGCTCGTGCTCGCCGACCTCGATGCCGTGACGAAGCGAATCGAGAAGACTCAGAAGAAAGCCAAGTCGGGCGACAAAGAAGCACAGGCCGAGATCGCGTTGCTGCAGAAGCTCGAACCGCATCTGAACGCCGGCAAAACCGCCAACGCGCTCGATGCCACGGACGACGAGAAGGCGTCGATGAAACTGTTTCAGCTCCTCACCGCCAAACCGGTCCTCTTCGCCTGCAATGTCGCCGAAGG
>JAEYQF010000188.1 GCA_023410155.1 Verrucomicrobiota bacterium
GCGCTCGGCAGAAATCGCCCGCGACCGGGTCGGCTGGCTCATGCGCGAGCTCTCCCGCTAGCGCCGCAGCGTGGACGCGCACGCTGGCGCGCCCTGGCTGCGGTCCCGACTTACTTGTCCTTGCCGCCAGCGCTCTTCTTGGCGCCGCCGGAGCCGCCCTTCCCGCCGCCGCCACCGATCAACATCGTGCCGGCCACCACCCCGATGGCGAACATGCCGAAGAACAGCATGGCCGCGGGAGCATGGATCGGATTCTTGGCCGTCGTGCCCGCAATGGGGAACTGGAAGGAGATGTCGTGCGGGTTGTTCATGCCCACATAGAGCATCACGAAAAGGATCGCGAGGAAGACGAGGATCTTGAGGAAGACTTTGAAGGACATGGACGGCGCTGGTGAAGTGTGACGCGCGTGCATACTGTCCCGCCGAGGTCCACGCAAACGCAAAACACTCGGTCGACGTCGGCTCACACGCCCGCCCCCCGAGGCGTCCTAGCAGGACGCCGAAACGCGGCGAACACCGGCGCGACACGGGCCGCACCCGGCCGGAGACAGGACAGACTTTGGCGCGAAACCCTCCGCGCCCGAGCCTCAACGGGCCGCGTCGGTCAACTCATCGTAGGCGACCGCCAGATTGGCGCCGAGACGATTCGGGAGTGGCGCGTGGTGGTCCTCGAACCCGGGCAGATTTTCAAGCGACGCGATCTTTTCCTTCGGTTCACCGGCAGAGATCTGCTTCTGCGTGTATTCAAGAAGTCCCGACAGATAGTCGCGCATCACAAACAGGTCGTCGACCGCGCCGACTACGCCGAACTTCGGATTGCCGTGGCCAAAAATGTAGATCGTGTCGCGCGCATAGGTGTCAGCGATTTCCTCGAGTCGCTTGATCCACCCCGCGATACTCGCGCCGCCCACGCGATCGATCACCGGATAGAGCCGGTTGAAGAGCAGGTCGCCCAGGTGGACGATGTTGGCCTTCTCGAAATGCACCGCCACATCGCCGGAGGTGTGCGCCGGGCCAAAATACTGAGCGGTGACGATCTCACTGCCGAAATCGCGCCGCCACACCTCCGGAAAGGTCGTGTCGGCGTAAACCTGACGCTCGACGGTGCCGTTGCGCTCGGCCGCGGCAAACTGGAGTTTCGGCACGTTGTCATGTGCTACGATCGTGCGAGCGGCCGCCTTGAAGATGCCGTTGCCACTCGTGTGATCGCCGTGGTGATGCGTGTTGATCACCGCGTCGAGACGCCGTTCGCCCCGCCCGGGCAAGCCGGCGAGACAGGTCGCCGCTGTATCCGGAAACTGGGTATCGACGACCACGGTCGCGTCGGAGTTCACCAGCCAGCCGATGGTTCCGCCCCGCCCGACGAAGTAGCCGACCCCGTTGCGCAACGGGTGGAAGGCCGTCACCGGCGGAGGCGCCGCCGTCGCGCCGGCTTGCGCCCAAAGGCGCGAACGGCTCAACAGACCGGCGGAAAGGGCAACGGACGAACAAAGGAGGAAGTCGCGGCGGGTCATGGGGAAAACAGGTTTCGGGTGCGCCGATCAAGACATCCAACGACTACTTTTGTAACCTTTTTCCTTTGCCCCGGTTTCCCTCGGCAGAACCCGTCATGCACCGTTTCCGCCGTGATCGCCGACACCTCAGAATTCCATGTTCATCCCGCCTCGCGCGTGGTTGATTGCCGACCCACTGCCGTGGAGACCGCTGCCCCTCTCACCGATCACGATCTGATGCTCGCCGTGCGTGACGGCGAACTCGATGCGCTGGGCGAACTTTTCGAGCGGCATCACGGGCAGCTCTTTGGATTCCTGGTCAAGCTCACCGGCCACCGTGCCGCCGCGGAGGACATCGCGCAGACGGTTTTTCAACGGATGTTGAAATACCGCCATACCTATCGCGACGACGGCAGCTTCACGGCCTGGATGTATCACCTCGCCCGCCGCTGCGCCGCCGATCATTTCCGCAAATCCTCCCACGCGCCCGCCGCCATGGATCCGCACGACCTGCGTGACCACGCCGACGACGCGCCCCACGCCGGCGAGCGGGCCGCCGTGCGCGACGAACACGACTTGCTCCACACCGCTCTCGCGCGCCTCGATCAGGACGCTCGCGAGGTGCTCCTCCTCTCTCGTTTTCAAGAGCTCTCATTTGCCGAGGTCGCCGGCATCCTCGAATGCTCCGTCGGCGCGGCCAAGGTCCGCGCCCATCGCGCGCTGCGCGACCTCCGCGACGTTTTCCTTTCCCTCCAACGCGAAACCCGCGCCTGACAATTCCATTTTAAGCCAACGTCATGAACTGCACCCGCGCCCAAGAACACTTCGCCGAGCTCCTCGACGGCCGCCTGGCCGACACGGATACGACGGCCGTGCGCGCCCACCTCGCCTCCTGCCCGGACTGCCAGCGGGAATTCGCCTCGCTCACCCGCACGCTCGCCGCCCTGGACTCAGCCCCCACCGCCAAACCCACCGGGCATCTCCGCAAGAACTTCTACGCGATGCTCGAAGAGGAGAAAAACTCCGCGGCGAGTTTCCGCGCCGCTGCGGAGCGCCAGCGCCGCGCCGCCCGCGCTTCTCTCTGGCGCTGGATTCTCGGACCGATCGCCGCCGGCGGCATCGCGATCGTGGCTTTCGTCGCAGGCACCCGCCACGCCCCCACCCCCGCGCCAGTCCCGGCGCAGATGGATGAGGCTACCCGGCAGGAACTCGCGGACCTCCGCGCCAAAGTCGATTCAGTCGGCCAGCTCGTGGGCTACTCTCTGCTCCAGCAGCGCAGCACGAGCGAGCGGCTCCAAGGCGTGCTCGCCACCCTCGACCAGAAGAATCCCAACCAGAAAATCCTCGCTGACCTCGTCGGGGCACTCGCGCTCGACCCGAGCGTCAACGTCCGCCTCTCCGCCCTCGACGCCCTCTACCCGCACGCCGACCAGGATCTCGTCCGCACGGGCGTGCTCGCCACGCTCCCGCGCGAGACCAACCCGCTCGTGCAGGTCGCGATGATCGACTTTCTCGTCGCCGCACGGGCCGCGGACGCCGCGCCGGAGTTCGAAAAACTCGCCCGCGACGAGTCCATCGATCGGGCCGTGCGCGAGGCCGCCAAGCGCGCCCTCGCCCAGCTCTGATGTAACCCCCTCCCCTTTCCACAACCGCAACTGGCGGCTGCGAACGAGCCTGCCTCCAACGTCGATCCTATCGCATTTATGAAAACACTCCGTCTGCTCCCCACCACCGTGCTTGCCCTCGGCCTTTGCGCCGCGAGCCTCCCATGGGCCACTGCCCAAAACGGCGACGCCACCACCATCAAGTTCTCCGACCCGTCCAAGCCCGGCACGCTCAAGATCTCCCTCAGCTCCGGCGATCTCCGTATCCGCGGATCAGATACACCGGAGATCAGCGTCGTCACCGAGCTCCAGCCCGCCTCTTCCGAGCAGCGCAAGGACGGCCTGCGTGTCCTCTCCTCGTCCGCCGCGTATTCGCTGCATGAGAAGGACAACGTCGTCACCCTCAGCTACGGCGCCGGCGTGTGGGGCCCGGGCCCGGGCGGCGATTTTGAGATCACCGTTCCGCGCCAGACCAATGTCGTGGTCTCGAGCTCCTTCGGCGGCGAAACGACCATCGGCGGCGTCTCCGGCGACATCGAGATCAAGAGCCTGAACGGCGAGGTTCTACTCGAGGACGTGACCGGTGGCGCCCTCGTCGAAACGATGAACGGCGAGATCAAAGCCGTGGTCCGCGAGCTCCGGTCCGAGAAGCCGCTCTCCTTCACCTCGATGAACGGCGAAGTCGCCCTCCACCTCCCCGCCGACGCCAAGGCCAACGTGCGCCTGCGCACCCACAACGGCTCTATCC
>JAEYQF010000296.1 GCA_023410155.1 Verrucomicrobiota bacterium
CCTCGGTGTAGATTTGCGGGATGGGCTTCGGTGCGCGCGGGTAGACGCCGTAGTATTTCTTCACCAGCGCGAGCGCGTCCGCGGGCTTGAAGTCGCCGACGATCGAGACCGTGGCGTTGTCCGGCCAGTAGAACGTATCGTAGAACTCTTTCAGTTTTTCGATCGGCACATTTTCGATGTCGCTGCGCCAGCCGATGGTGGAGTGGTGATACGGGTGGGCGACGTAGGCGGCCTGGAAGATTTCCTTGATCAGCGCCTGGAAGGGCGAGTTTTCGCCGCGTTCGAATTCGTTGCGCACAACCGTCATCTCGGGCTGACGGTCCTCGTCGCGCAACCAGAGGTTCCGCATGCGATCGGCCTCGATCGCCATGTAGCCCTCGAGGTGCTCGCTGCCGATGTTGGCGTAGTAGTTGGTGCGGTCGAGCCAGGTGGTGGCGTTGTAGATGCCGCCGATCTTCTCAAGGAACTGGTCGACGCTGTTGCCCTTCTCGCGGTTGTAGGCGTCGGAGCCTTTGAACATCAGATGCTCGAGCAGGTGGGTGGCGCCGGTCGTGCCGGTGACTTCATTCCGCGAACCGACGCGATACGTGACCATGAAGGTCAGCGTGGGACTCGAGTGGTCGGGCATGAGGAGGACGCTGAGGCCGTTGGCATCGAGCGTGTATTCGGAGATGTCGCCGACGGCCTTCACGAAGGAGAACCCCTCGACTTTGACCGGCTCGGCGGCACGCGCGGCGGCGCAAAAGGCGGCCGCGGTGAACAGGAGCGCAAACAAGGATCGTTTCATGCGGTAATGAACTGGCTGCGAACGTGCCCAAACTTTCCCGCACCGCCAAGCGGTTAGCGATGAAACGCCCAAAAATAGGTCCTTCGGTTCTCCCGCTGGATGAACGGCCCGGACTGTTGGGGGAAACGGCCAGGGATTCGGCGGCGAGCGGTCAGGAGCGGAGCGACCTCCCAAGTTTGGTCCGCTGGATGAGCGAAGAAGCCAGACGGCGCGTCTGTATCCATGAGCGCAAGACGGGCATGGGTGTGCCCCGGAAGGGACCGCAGCTCCGCGGTTTACCCCAGCCTGTATGGCGGTGACCGTGTCTCTCCGGCATCTGACCACTGAACCGTTGCGCGGGGTCGTGCGAAGCTATGCTCGCGGGCTGCTTGGACTTCCCACACCGCATTTCCGCCTTGGCGGCAGGCCGCTGCCTTTTCCTCGCGGGCCTTTTCGCCGGCTTCGCTGTTGCCGCGGAACCGGAGATCTGTGGAGCGCCGGCCCGCGGGGGCGTCCTCAACGATAATTTCGTGCAGCCGGAGAGCACTCGCCGGATGATCGCCACCATTCGCGGGATCTACGATAACTCGGATCCACTGAGGAATCCGTTTCGTTCCCGGGCCAAGGTTCCGCTGCTGCGGGCCGAGCTGGCGAAAGCCGATTCGGCGGGTCGTCTCGAGCTCATGTCCCAGATCGCCGTGCATCTGCTGCAGGCCGGACTTATCGACGAGGCCCTGCAGGAATACGACGAGATCGACCGTTATCTGCGGGAGCTCAACTGGGTTCCCGAGCCGATCATCCAGATCAACCTCCTCACGGGCCGGGCGATGTGTCACCTGCGTCGCGGTGAGGTGGCGAACTGCCTGCTCAATCACAACGGCGACTCCTGCATCTTCCCCATCAAGGGTGGAGGCGTGCACAAACTGCCCGACGGCTCGCGTGCAGCCGTCCGGGTTTTGTCAGAGTTGCTCGAAAAATACCCGCAGGACCTGCGCGCCCGCTGGCTGCTGAACATCGCCTACATGACGCTGGGCGAATACCCCGACAAAGTCCCACCCAAGCTGCTCATCGATCCCTCGCGCTTTGCGTCGAGCTACGACATCAAGCGCTTTCCCGATGTCGCCGCCAATGTCGGCCTGGACATCAACGAACTCGCGGGCGGTGTGGTGATGGAGGACTTCGACCACGACGGGCTGCTGGACCTGATGATCTCGGCGTGGGGTTTCGACGACCGGGATCAGTTGCGCGTGTTTCGCAGCAATGGCGACGGCACGTTCACCGAGCGCACCGAGCAGGCCGGGCTGACCGGCCTCGTGAGCGGCTTGAACCTGCGGCAGGGCGATTACGACAACGACGGTTTCGCCGACGTGCTGGTATTGCGCGGGGCGTGGCTGGGCACGGAGGGAAACTATCCGTTTTCGCTGCTGCGCAACAACGGTGACTTCACGTTCACCGACGTGACCGAGCAGGCTGGGCTCCTCCACTTCAAGCCGACGCAGACCGCCGTGTGGCTCGACTACAATGGCGATGGCTGGCTCGACATTTTCGTGGCCAACGAGTCCTCGGGGCGTGGCACCGTCCCCTGCGAGCTCTTTCGCAACAATGGCGATGGGACTTTCACGGAAGTGGCCGCCGACCACGGCGTCGACTTGGTGGGATTTTTCAAAGGGGTGACCGTGGGCGATTTCAACCGCGATGGGCGCCCGGATCTTTTCCTCTCGGATCGTTCGGGGCCGAAGCGACTGCTGCGCAACGACGGGCCTGCGGGTGATGATCGTGCGCCGACCGCGCGCTGGCGGTTCACGGATGTGGCGGAGGCTGCAGGAGTGGATGGCCCCGCGTTCAGTTTCCCGTGCTGGTTCTGGGATTACGACAACGACGGTTGGGAAGATCTCATGATCTCCGGCTACGGCCTCCGCGATGTGGGTGATGTTGCCGCAGACTATCTCGGACGCGCGACTCCCGCCGCCCGGGCTCGCCTGTATCGCAACAACGGCGACGGCACCTTCACCAACGTCAGTCGAGCCGCGGGTGTCAGCAAGGTCCTCCACACAATGGGTGCCGGCTTCGGTGATCTCGATAACGACGGCTGGCTCGATTTCTACCTCGGCACCGGAGATCCGGAGTTCACCACGCTCATTCCCAACCGGATGTTCCGCAACGACGGCGGGAAACGTTTCCAAGATGTGACGACTTCCGGCGGCTTCGGTCAGCTGCAGAAGGGACACGGGATCTCCTTCGGCGACATCGATAACGACGGAGACCAGGACATCTACTCCGTCGTCGGCGGGGCCGTGGAGAGCGATCACTATCCCAATCAGCTCTTCGAGAACCCGGGTCACGGAAACAACTGGGTCAAGCTCATCCTCGAGGGTGTGCGGACCAACCGGGTGGGCATCGGTGCGCGCATCAAGGTGGTCGCCCTTGAGAACGGCGTGGAGCGATCGATCCACCGTGCGGTCGGCGCCGGTGCGAGCTTCGGCAACAATCCGCTGCGTCAGGAAATCGGGCTCGGCGCATCCACGACCATCGATCGCGTGGAGGTTTTCTGGCCCGTCACCGGCAAGACCGAGATTTTCCGGCAGCTCGCTCCCAACCAGACTTACCGCCTGCGCGAAGGGGCATCCGCGCCCGAGCTCGTGACGCTCAGGCAATTCTCGATTCCGCAAGCCCCGTCCGGGGGCGGCGGCCACCATCATCACCACTGAAACGATCCCGTTCTCCCATGAGGTCCTTCCTTCGCGTTTGCTCCGTCTTAGTTCTCTCGCCCGCTGCAACGATGGTCGCGACTGAGCCGTCGGGCCCGGTGTATTCACTTTCCAGTTACGCGGCGCTGGGCTCCAATTTCTCCCGCGATGCCGGCCTGCCGGCTCTCGGCTGGACCGAGGAACAGTTCAATGCGTTTGTCGAAGGCATGCGGGCGTCGGTGCGGGGAGAACCTTACCCATTCGATGAGCAGGCGGCGCGTCTCAAGAAGGACATCGAGCAGCGCCTGCGGACGCTGGCGGAAGAGTTCCAGCGCGAGCAACTGGACTTCTCCAAGCCCGGGCGCGTCGACGAGTTCATGAAGCGCATGGTGAAGCAGCATTCGCTGCAGATGTCCGACAGCGGTTTGGCCTACGGACTGATGCCGGGACGCGGACCCAAACTTCACCCTGCGCCCGAAGACACGGTCGTGCTGAGCTGTGAGGCGCTCGCCCCGGACGGGGAGACTGCGTTGCCGAAGCTGCGCCTCATGCAGCAGCGTTGTGTCGTCTCTTCCTTGATCCCGGGTTTGTCCGAGGCAGTTCAAATGATGGCCCCGGGTGGTTCGGCGGTGCTGGTGGTGCCGCCGGAGCTTTCGTTTGACGAGGAGAACTGGCCTGAAGACGTGCCGGCTGGGTCTCCCATCATCTACATGGTGCGGCTGCACGAAATCGTTTCACCCTGAGGGTGGACCGGGCCGGCAACCGGGAAGGAGTCGTAATCCGGCTGGTCGGCACGTCTTCGCCTCCTCTATGGTTGGGGCATGAGAAGACTTCTTCGACGTGCTCTTATCGTCTCTTGCGTGGCGGCAGTGGCCTTGGGCGAGGCCTCGGCCCGCGACGCCCGTTCGCTCGAACTGGAAGACCTGTTTCGCTTGCGCCGCGTGAGCGAGCCGCAGGTTTCGCCGGACGGCAAACACGTCGTCTATGTCGTCACCGAGGTCCTGAAATCCGAAAACCGCACCAATGCGGATCTCTGGCTCGTGCCGCTCACCGGCGCGGAGCCCCGCCAGCTCACCACCTCGCCCAAACCCGATCGCCATCCGCGCTGGTCGCCCGACGGTAAGTGGATTGCCTTCGAGTCGTCACGGGACGGTCAATCGCAGATCTGGCTTCTCCCCGTCGCCGGCGGTGAACCGCGCAAGCTTACTACGCTGTCGACGGGCGCGTCGCAGCCCGTTTGGTCGCCGGACGGCAAGAAGCTCGCCTTCGTTTCCTCAGTGTATCCGGAATTCTCGGACAAGCCTTTCGCCGAGTCGGACAAGCTCAATAAGGAGAAAAACGAGGCCGCCGAATCCAGCAAAGTGAAGGCCCGGGTTTACAACGAGCTGCTCTACCGGCATTGGGACACGTGGAGCGACGGCACCCGCCAGCACGTTTTCGTGATCAACGTGGAAAATGGCGCGGCTGTCGGGGAGCCCCGTGACGCCACGCCCGGCCCCAACGACGGCGTGCCCAACTCCATGACCTTTGACGCGGGCGACGAGTTCACCTTTTCGCCGGACAGCTCGGAGCTGCTCTTCACGGCTCCGCCGGTTCCGATTCGCGAACAGGCGTGGAGCACCAACTACGACATTTGGGCCGTGAACCTCACCACGTTTGAGCGTCGCCAGGTTACCACGAACCCTGCCGCCGACGGTCAGCCGCGGTTCTCGCCGGACGGAAAATGGGTCGCGTATCGTGCCCAGTCCCGTCCTGGCTCCGAAGCAGACCGCTGGCAGCTCTTCGTCATTGATCGCGCCAACGGCCAGCACCGCAGCCTCACCGCAGAATGGGACTTCTCCGTCGGTGATATCGAGTGGTCGCCCGACAGCCGTGCGATCTACGTCGAAGCCGAGGAAAACGGCGCCAACGCCTACTTCCGCGTCGCCCTCACCGGCGGCGGACCCGAGCGAGTGCTAAGAGGCGGCACGCTCAGTGACCTGACGATCACGCGTGACGGCACCTATGTTTTTTCCCGCGCCAAGCTGAATGCGCCGCCTGAGGTCTTCGCGCAGGCCAGAGGCGAAAAATCTCCGCGCGCGATCACGCGCACCAATGCCGAACTCCTCTCGGGCATCGCCATGAACGCGCCCGAAAGCGTCACCGTGCCCGGCGCGGGCGGCACGCCGGTCCAGATGTGGATTCTCAAACCCCCGCACTTCGATGCGGCGAAGAAGTATCCGCTCGTGTTCTGGGTGCACGGGGGACCCCAGGGCGCCTGGAACGACGGCTGGTCCACGCGGTGGAACGCCCAGCTCTGGGCCGCGCAAGGCTACGTGATTGCGCTCCCCAACCCGCGCGGCAGCACCGGATT
The DNA here is from genome assembly GCA_023410155.1 of Verrucomicrobiota bacterium. Lineage (GTDB taxonomy): Bacteria > Verrucomicrobiota > Verrucomicrobiia > Opitutales > Opitutaceae > Opitutus. Next base: position 5,807 of record JAEYQF010000296.1, read on the forward strand.
TGGTCAGAAGTTCACCGACGAGATCTCCCACGATTGGGGCGGCAAGGTCTTCGAAGATCTCATGGCTTGCCTCGCGTATCTGGAGAAGCAGCCCTACGTCGAAACGACGCGCATGGCCTCGGCCGGTGCGAGTTACGGCGGCTACATGATGAACTGGTTCCAAGGGCACACGGACAAGTTCCGCACGCTCATCACGCACTGCGGAGTCTATGATTTCGTCAGCATGTATGGCACGACCGAGGAGGTGTGGTTCGACGAGTGGGAGCACGGCATCCCGTGGCAGAACCCGGATTTTGAAAAATTCTCGCCCCACCGCTTCGCCGCGAAGTTCAAGACCCCGAATCTGATCATTCACAACGAACTCGATTTCCGCGTGCCGCTCAACCAAGGCTTGAGCCTCTTCACGACGCTCCAGCGCCAAGGCATCCCGTCGAAGCTCCTCGTTTTCCCCGACGAAGGCCACTGGGTGCTGAAGCCGCAGAACAGCGAACTCTGGCACCGCACGGTCTTCGACTGGCTCGCCGAGTATTTGAAGAACTGATACGCAGCCGGCACCCCTTCCGTCGTCTCGGGAGGGGGACCGCCGCGATCAGGCGCCGGTCCGCAGGGGAGCCGCTTCGGCTTCTTCGAGCGCCTTGCGCAACGCCGCGATCAACCGCGCTGACTCGAAAGGCTTTTGCACGAAACCGGCGAGGGCCATGCCGGCGAAGCGCTCCGTCGACACGGATTCACTGTAGCCGCTCATCAACAGCACGGGCACCCGGCTGTCGAAGCCGTGGATCTCGCGAAACGCCTCCTGGCCGTCCATCACCGGCATCATCAGATCAAGTAGCACCGCGCGGAAAGCTCCCGGCGTGCGGCGAAACGCGGCCACGGCCTCCTGCCCGTTGACCACCGCAGTGACGGTGAAGCCGGCACGCTCGAGAATGCGCACGCTGATATCGCGCACGGATTCCTCATCGTCGGCGACCAGCACGTGGCCGGATCCGCGCCACGGGTCTTCCGACGTCTGCGGCGAGACCACCTCGGCCACGCCGGGCGCGGCGGGCAGCAGCAGGCGAAACGTCGTTCCTTTTCCCGGTGAACTGTCGACCTTTACGGCGCCCTGATGTCCGCGCGCGATGCCCAGCACCGCGGAGAGTCCGAGCCCGTGTCCGGTGAACTTGGTGGTGAAAAACGGCTCGAAGATGCGCGACATCACCTCGGACGTCATGCCGCACCCGTCGTCACTCACTTCCAGAAACACGAATCGGCCGGGATCCAGGTCAGGCGCAAGATAAGTGGTGGCCAGATACGCCCGGTCGGCCTCCATCACGCCGGTGCGCACCACGATCCGCCCGGGCCGTTCGCCGATCGCATCCGCGGCGTTGATCACGAGATTCATCGCGATCTGACTCAGTTGCGTGCTGTCGCCCTGCACCGCAGGCAGGTGCGGATCGAGGGCAAACTCCAATGTGCATTTCTTCGGGATCGAGACCTGAAGCAGGTGAGTGGTGTCCTGCACCAACTTGCTCAGATCCACGAGAGTCGAGGCGATCCGGCCCTTGCCTGAGTAGGCGAGCATCTGGCGGCACAACTCCGCCGCGCGCAGGGCGGCCAGCTCGATCTGATGAATCGACTTCTCCGCGGAGCTTTCCGCGGGCACATCAAGCCGCGCGAGCGTCGCGTTACCGAGCATCGCCGTGAGCAGATTGTTGAAATCGTGTGCGATGCCGCCCGCGAGCACACCGAGACTCTCGAGTTTCTGCGCCTGGAGCAGATTGCGTTCGGATTCCAATCGCGCCTGTTCCGCCTGCTTCTGCGCGGTGATGTCACGCATGATGCCCGAGAGCATCGTCGGCCGCCCCGCCTCGTCGTAATGGGCAAAGATGAGCTGCGAGACCGGCACCTCGCGTCCCTCGTGATCGATCAGCGCGGTCTCGCCCCGCCAGAATCCCTCGCGAAACGCCGTCGGCACGCCCTCCCGCAGAATCAGCTCCGTCGCCCACGCAGGATGGAGATCGTGCATCCGCGTGCCCTTCAACTCGTCCGCGTTGCGGCGGCCGCGGAAACGGGCCAGCGCCAGATTCGCGTAGAGCACTTGCCCGCCTTGCCCGGCGGTGACGACGAAGTCCGGTGCCGCTTCGATGATCGTCAGCAATCGGCTCCGCTCCGCCTCTGCCTGCGTGCGACGGGTCACGGCGAGACCCAGCCCGAGCCCGACCCCGGAGACCGAGGCCACGAACAACAACAAGTCCAGGACGGTATCCTGCGATGCCCCGAAGAACCGCACGGCCGCGAGACTGCTCATGGTGAGCGCGCACGTGGCCAGGGTGGCGCCCGGCATGCCGTGGCGCAGACAGATCCAGATCAGCGGGACGAAGGAAATGTAGTAGGCATGGAATCCGCGCAGGAATTCTGCCCCGTGCACCGCTCCCACACAGCCGAGAAGTGCGGCGGATTGCACGGTGACTTCGAGCCAGTAGCGCCACGTGCGCACCCGCTTCGGCGGCGGCGCCTCGCCCAGCAGACGCGGAGCCACGTGCACCAGCAACAACGGCACCACCGTGAGCACGCCCGTGAGATCGCCAATCCACCAGCTGAAGACTACGCGGGCAAAATTCTCCTGTCCCAGAAATCCGGATACAAGCACCAGCGTCGATCCGCCAAGGGAGGCCAGCAACGGCCCCACCACCAACAGCGCGATGAAGATGCCGGTATCCACCGGTTTCACCGGGCGCGGATTGGGTCCGAACCAATGTCGGGCGCACAGGGCCGTGCTCGCGTAGGACGCAGTGATCAGCAGCGGCAGCGTGAAGCGCAGCCAGTGTCCCGGCTCCACGCTGCCGATCACAGCGGAGAAAAGCTGGGCCACCAGTACCGCGAGCACCGCGGGCCACCCGAAGAACACGACCACGGCAAAGGCCAAGCCGACGGGAGGATACCACAAGGAGACGCCAGGCGATATTTCGAAGACGCGGGCCGCGTGATCGAAAGCCACGTGCAGGAGCAGGTATATGAACAGGGCGCCGGGAGTTTTCGATCCCGTGGGCAACTTCATGGGTATTGCGGACGATTGCAGCCGCGCAACTCGCTTCCTGCAAGGAGCAAAACCTCCGCGGCGCCAGAACACGCGCCACCGATTGGCGTGAGTCGAGCCGCGATGCGGATCGTGCCACTGCAAGGTGCGGACCGGGTCGAGCCAAGGTGCGGACCAGGTCGAGCCACGAAGCGGCTCGCGTCGAGAAACAGTGCGGACCGGCGCGCGACGCTGCACGCATCGCCGGCGAGGGCGACCGGCGTGTCGATCATCTCGCAGCCGCGGCGAGTTTCTGACGGAGGTGCGTGAGTCGCTGCTTCGAGTCGCTGTTGCGCACGGCCATCGCGTAGGCCGCGGGATCGCCAACGATGAAGACCTTTTTTTTCCCGCGCGTGATCGCGGTGTAAATGAGGTTTCGTTGCAGCATCATGAAGTGCGCCTTGAGCAGCGGCACGATTACGACGGGATATTCGCTGCCCTGCGACTTGTGGATGCTGATCGCGTAGGCGAGCGCGAGATCGCCGAACTCGCCGCGCTCGAACGTGTGCCGCTCGCCGTCGAAGTCGGCTTCGAGCCGTGCGTTTTCGGCGTCGATACCGACGACGGTGCCGATGTCGCCGTTGAAGAGGTTTTTGTCGTAGTTGTTGCGCAGCTGGATGACTTTGTCACCGGGGCGATACTCGCCACCAGGACCGCGCAGACCGCGGGCATGGCGGTTGAGCTGCGACTGGAGCTGCGCGTTGAAATTGGCGACGCCGGCTGTGCCTTTATGCATCGGCGCGAGGATCTGCACGTCGTTGATCGGGTGCGGCCACTTGAGCTGGCGCGGGATGAAGTCGGTGCAAAGTTGCACGACTTTGCGCACGCAATCGTCGGCATCGTGCGCGGAGATGAAATTGAGATCGGCCCAGACTTGCGCGTTGGCGACATCGGGGAGGACGGCGTTGAGCTTCGGATCGCCTGCGTTGATCGCGTGCGCGGTGGTGACGATTTCGCTCTGCCCCTGCTGGCGGAAGATCACGGCGAGGCGCGTGACGGCCAGCGCCGCTGGCGCGGCGCGGAGATCGGAGTTTGGAGATCGGAGATGCGACGCAGAAGCTTCGGAGCTGTAGGCGATCAGGTCTTTGAGGACGTTGCCGGCGCCGACGCTCGGGAGCTGATCGGTGTCGCCGACGAGCAGGAGATGCGCGCGCACCGGCACGGCTTGCATGAGCGCGGCGGCGAGTCGGGTGTCGAGCATCGAGGCTTCGTCGACGATGAGAAAATCGGTCGCTAACGGAGCGTTTTCGTTGGCGACGAAACCGCCCCGGGCGGCGTCGTATTTGAGCAGCCGGTGAATCGTGGACGCGAAGCCGCCGGTCGTCTCGGCGAGGCGTTGCGCGGCGCGGCCGGTCGGCGCGGCGAGGTGCACGCGGACTTTCTTTGCGAGCAGGATCTCAACGAGCGCGCGGAGGATCGTGGTCTTTCCGGTTCCAGGTCCGCCGGTGAGAATCGAGATCTTGTGGGTGAGCGCGTTTTTCAGGGCGGTGCGCTGGAGCTCGGCGAACGCGAAGCCGGCTTTCTGCTCGGCCCACTGAACCGCCGCGTCGACCTTGATCGGTGGCAGGCCGCTCGCGATTTGCGTGATGCGGCTAACGGCGTCGGAGATTTTTTGTTCGGCGCGATCGTTGTGCGGAAGCTGAATGAGGGGCGAGGCGAGGGTGCCGTCGGGCGACGCGGTTGGCGTCTGCCGCACGAGCGCCTTTTCTTTCACGAGTGCTTCGATGCGCGCCTCGACGAAGCGGCGCTCGGTCTCGAGCTGGTTGGCGGAGTGATCGATGAGATCGGCTTCGGGAAAGGCGGTGTGACCTTCCTCCTGCAGCGTCTCCAGTGCGAAAAGGACACCGGCGTCGAGGCGCGGCGCGGCGTCATTGGCAAAGCCGAGGTTGATGGCGATGCGATCGGCGGTCTTGAAGCCGATGCCGTCGATCTCGCGGGCGACGCGATACGGCTCGTTCATCAGGATCGGTTTGGCCTGCGCACCGTAGCGCTGGACGAGTTTCACGCATTGGCTGGGCGTGACGCCGTAGGTCTGGAGGAAAATGTAGAGTTCGCGCTCGGTGCGTTTTTCGTCCCACGCGGCTTTGATCGACGTGGCGCGCTTCTTCCCGATGCCGGGGACGTCGCGCAGGCGTCCGGATTCCTCGGTGAGCACGCGAAATGTGTCGGTGCCGAACGCATCGACGATCTTGTTGGCGTAAACTTTGCCGATGCCGGGCACGAGGCCGCTGCCGAGATATTTGCGAATGCCGTAGACGCTGGCGGGCAGCTCGCTCTTGAAGCCGGCGACTTTGAACTGCGCACCATGTTGCGTGTGATGGGTCCATTCGCCGGTCAGGTGCAGCGTCTCGCCGCATTCCACGCCGGGCAGCGGGCCGACAATGGTGACGGCATCGGCGCGGTCTTTGCCCGAACCGGCCGGAGGCAAGTCGGGGCGAAACTCGGCGATCGTGTAGTGCGTTTCCTCGTTGAGAAAAATGATGCGCTCGACGACGCCGGTCAGCGAAGCGGAGGAGGAGTTGGAAGCGGAAACAGCCACGCGCGATTGAGGAGAAACAGCTTTTCCCCCGCGAAGCAAACCACCACCTCCCCGAGTTGGTTCGCCGAATCCATAGTCATACATTATATGACAATGGGTCGGGGGCAGGCTGCGTGAGGGGAGTGGAAATTCAGCAGGGGAGGGCGAGGGCGCGCGCGAGCCGGTGCAGGTCGGGAAAAACGCGCTCGGCCCCGGCGGCGAGCAGTTCGGCCTCGTCGTGCGTGCCGGTGGTGACGCACCAGCAGGGGAAGCCGCCGTCGCGCGCAGCGGCGACGTCGTAGATCGAATCGCCGATCAGAAGCGTCGAAGCAGCCTCGCGGCCGAGCGTGCTGAGGGCGTGGTGGGCGAATTCGGGCTGCGGTTTCAGCCATGGCGTGTCAGTGGCGCCGAAGTTGCCGTGGAGAAAACGGGCGATGTCGAGGTGTTCGCAGATGCGGCGGCTGGAGGGGCCGTGTTTGTTCGTGAACACCGCGAGCGTGGCGCCACGGGCGTGCAAGGCGGAGAGCAGTTCGCGGGCACCCGGATAGAGCGCGACGTCGTCGAGCATCGTGCGATCCCAGTAAGGGCGGTAAATGGGCAGCGCACGGGCGACGTTCTCGGGCCCGGCGAGGCGGGAAATCGCGACCTCGAGTCCGGCGCCCACGGCAGCGCGCACCTGTTCGGGCGTCGGCGGCGGCAGGCCGAGCTCGAGCATCGTGTGGGTGTGCGCACGGTGGATCGCCGCGAAGTGGTCCACGAGCGTGCCATCCAAGTCGAAGAGATAGGTGCTAAACCGTGACATGAATCAGGCGAAAATTGGTTTGGCGGCGACCGAAGTCACGAGTGAAGTGCCCGCATGTCTGTCGCCGCTTCTGCTTCCGCTGCTGCTGCCGTGCACCCGGTGGGCGACGGTGTTGAGGTGCGATTGTCGGGCCGTTGGCGGATTACCGA
>JAEYQF010000383.1 GCA_023410155.1 Verrucomicrobiota bacterium
ACTCTGGGTGGCCGCAGGCGCAGCGGACGCCTCGTCCTCATCTTCGTCCAGATCGAGGGGCTTCACGCCTTCAGGCTCGTCGTCGGCATGCCAGAGCTGGTGCTTCCAGTCGACCGCTCCGACATCCGTCTGAAACTCACGCGTCACCTCCTCGGAGAGGAACTGGGCACGCTGGCGCGTCTCGGCGAGTTTGATCTCGTGCGTGCTGAGTTCGTCGTGCGCATCCTCGGACTGGGTGTGCAGCGACATCTGCGAACCCTCGAGCGCGTTGATCTCCTTTTCGAGTTCGAGCAACTCGCCCCGCGCCGCTTCCACTTGGGATTGGGCAACGGACAGCGTCTCCTCCATCTGCGAAGCGCGTTCGCGCTGCTGCGCGGACTCGCTCTCGAGCTGTTGAATCTGCTCCGACCAGGTCTCGATCTCCTGCTGGCGCTGCACGAGCAATTCGCCGAGTTGGATGCGGCGGCGCTCCATCTCACCGAGGCCGCGGTCGAGCACCTCGACTTTCTGCCGGCGCTCGGCCAGCTCCAGGCGGGCCTGCGCGAGCGTCTCGCGTTTCATGTCGCGATCGGTGCGCAGTTCACTCACGCGCGTTTCGAGTTGGTGAATCTTTTCGCGTTGCGCATTGGCCGAGGCATCGGCTTCGGCTAGTCCGGCCTGGGCCCGTTCCCAGCGCACGTGCGCCTCGTTGCGGGCCTGTTCCAGCGAGACGAGCTCCGTCTCCATGCGCCGCAGCCGGTTGGCCACGTCCTCGACCGCACGTTGTGCATTGCGCTGTTCCGCCTGCACTGCGGCGACCGTTTGCGTGGCGGTGAGCACATCGGCGCGACGTTGCTCGAGCGCCTGCTCAGCCTCGGCGAGACGGGCGTTGAGCGCGTCGATCACGAGCTTCTGATCGTCATGCGCCTTCTGTTCATCCGCGAGAGCCTTCGCGGTTTCGCGCAGGTCGATCTCGCGCTGCACGATGCTGTTCGAAGATTTCTTCGCGCTGTGATGGCCTCCGTAAATGAGGCCGCGGCGATCCACGAGGTCGCCCTTGCGCGTCGCCACCGCGAGGAAGCCGAAGCCGGGGTTCGCCTTCCAATATTCGAGAAACGCGGCGAGGTCGGCGGCGATATAGCATTCGCCGAGCACACCGAGCGCGGGATGCCCCGGCTCCATTTCGCCAAGCGCATGGACGGCAGGCGTCAGGCCCGCGGGCAACTCCGCCGCGATCTCCGAGCTTCGCGCTCCAAACTCCGACACGGTCAGCACGGCGGACCCGATTTGCTCGTTTTCGAGTTGGGCAAGAATGCGCTGCGCCGTCGCCAGCTCGGTGACGCTGATCGCCTCCGCCGCCGCCCCGAGGATCGCCTCGACGGCTTTCGAGAATTCCTGCTTCACCACGAGACCGTGCGTGATCGGCGACGCCTTGGCGCCCGCGAGCGCGCCATCGAGGCGGCCTTGGAGCACGGCCTTCGCTCCCTCGCCGAAACCTTCCCACTTCTCCGCAAGCTGCTGGAGCAATCGCAGCCGCGCCGTGCGCTGCGCGAGCGCGCGATCGATCTCCTGCAGTTTGCGCTGGGCGTCGCGAAACTCCCTCGTGAGATCCGTGATCGCCTGCTGCGCCGAGACCGACTCGTTGTGTGCGCGGGATTTTTCTGCGAGCGCTTCCTCCACGCGGGCTTCGAGTTCGGCCGCGACTTGCGCCGCCGCCGTTTGCTGCTGGCGCACGCCTTCGAGCTCCTGCGCGAGCGTCTCGTGCTTATGCACGCTCGTGCGTTGGTCGACTTCGTAGCCCGAGCAATCCGTCCGCAGACGCGCCACGGTGCTCTCGAGTTGCAAGAGATGAAACTTGGCCTGCTGCAGCTCCTGCTCGAGCTTCGTCAACTCGCCCTCGACGATCGCGAGCTCGCGATTGCGCTGCTGGAACACCGCATCCGAGCTGCCAAGAAGGCCGAGCTGCATCTGCTTGTCCTGAGCGCCCGTGTCGACCTGCTCGGACACCTCGCGCAACTGCATCTCGAGTTCGCCGAGGCTGTCTCGCGACGACGCGAGTCGATCCTCGAGGCCCGTGCGCTTGATCTGCGCGAGATTAGCCTGGTTCTCCGCCTGCTCTCGCTGCGAGCGAATGTCGAAGACCGCCTGCTGCGCGTCCTGCACGCGTTGATTGAGCCGGGTCCGGCCGGCCTTTTTCTCTTCGAGGGCCGCCTGCTGCGATTCGAGGTTTTCCCGACGTGCATCCGCCTCCGTGCGGAGCGCGCCGACCTTCGACTCCAGTTCGCCGAGCGAGGCCGTGAGCTTCGCGTGGTGATAGCCGCTCCAAGCGAGACTGAGATGTTTCAGGCGGAAACTGAGGCGTTTGAAACGCATAGCCTTGGACGCCTGGCGCCGCAGCGATCCGATCTGCCGGCCCACTTCGCCAATCACATCGGCCACGCGCGCTAGATTCTGGTCGGTCAACGCGAGCTTCTGCAGCGCCTCGCGCCGCTGGCTCTTGTATTTGGTGATGCCCGCCGCCTCTTCGAACACCGCGCGGCGCTCCTCAGGTTTCGACGACAGGATCTGATCGATCTGGCCCTGCGCCATGATGGAGTAACTCGTCCGGCCCACGCCGGTGTCCATGAAGAGCTTCTGGATGTCCTTCAACCGGCACGACTGCCCGTTGAAGAAATACTCGCTCTGTCCGTCGCGATGGACGCGGCGCGTGATCTCGATCTCGTGGAACTCGCTGCCGAGCTGTTTCTCGCACTCCGTCAGCAACAGGGACACCTCGCACATCTGCGCGGGCTTCCGCGTGTCGGCGCCTTCGAAAATGACGTCCTGCATCTTCCCGCCGCGCAGCGCCTTCGCGCTCTGTTCACCCAACACCCAGCGGATCGAGTCCGCGATGTTGGACTTACCGCAACCATTCGGCCCAACCACCGCTGTAACACCGGTTTCGAAACGTAGCGTGGTGGGGTCGGCGAAGGATTTAAAACCGTGAAGCTTGAGCGCCTTTAGATACATGAAACGTGTGAAAGGCGCGGAGTGTGTGAGACGCGCTCAACCGCGGGCAAACGCAAAAAACGCTGCGTCCGCGCACGCCTGACTTGCCTTTTCCCGGCCGGTTCGCGGACCGGGTCGATCCACCCCTTGGTGCCCTGCATTCCGCCAGGCGCGATGACTCGATCCAGCGACAGGTCCGGCCCGCTCCGGACTCGGGCGCGACCCGGTCCGCCATCGCTCCCGACTCGGACCGGCTTTGCGTTCTTCCCACGGGTGCACATCCGTGGAGCCGAGATGCGCCTGCCCATCCCTGCCGGACCTTGTAGCAACTCGTCGGACGTCACGCCCGAGATCCGGCGGTATCTGCCCTGGCTGGTCGCGGTGGCGCTGTTCTTGGAGAACCTGGACGCCACGATCATTAACACGGCGGTGCCGACCATGTCAGCAAGCCTCGCCGTGGAGCCCCTCAGCCTGAAATCGGTGCTGACGAGCTACACGCTCAGTCTCGCGGTTTTCATCCCCATCAGCGGCTGGATGGCGGATCGGTTCGGCACCAAGCGTGTATTCAGCACGGCAATACTGTTGTTTCTCGCGGGTTCGATCCTCTGCGGTGTGGCGGTGAATGTGCCGATGCTCGTCGTCTCGCGTATCGTCCAAGGCATTGGCGGTGCAATGATGATGCCCGTCGGCCGCATCGCCCTCGTGCGGTCGTTTCCACGTTCCGAGATGCTGCGCACGATGAATTATGTGATCATCCCGGCGCTGATCGGTCCGTTGCTCGGGCCGTTCGTCGGAGGACTCATCGTCCACTTCATGCACTGGCGCGTGATCTTCTTTCTCAACATCCCCTTCGCG
>JAEYQF010000415.1 GCA_023410155.1 Verrucomicrobiota bacterium
TGGAAGACCCGCTGGAAATACCAGCGGGTCTTCTTTTTCATTCCGATCGAAGGAACGGTGATCCTGGGCCCACCAGTGGAATAAAAGGTGCCATTCGCAAAACGTTGTAAAGACGTGGATGTCATGGTGGCATCCACATTAAACACTACGTGATGAAGAATGGAAGAAACCCCGAATTCGATCTGGAGAAGCGAAGGCCTGCGATCATGCTGTTCTCCTTTGTGCTGCCATTGGCATTGACCCTGGTCGCCTTTGAATGGACAACCAGGGATGCGATCCCGAAATACAAGTTCAGTGCTCTGCCGGATGATCTTTTCATCGAGGAAGAACTCATACCGATCAGTCCAAGATATCCTGAACCGCCGAAGCCCATGGCTGCCAGATCGGCCACGGCCCCGGCTACGGTCATCCAGATCATTACGGAACCCTTGGTCAGTGATCCAGTGGGACCTATCGTTGCTACCGATCCGATCGACCCCTTCATTTCCACCCTGCCCCCACGGCAGGAGATCGTTGACGAAGACAAACTTTTCGAGTTCGGTGTTGAACAGATGCCCAGGTTCCAGGGCGGAGATGCCGGTCTCTTCAAGTACCTCGGCAAGAACATCAGATATCCAGAGATCGCCCGTGATGCAGGAATTCAGGGTATCGTATACATCCGGTTCGAAGTGGACAAGGATGGCAAGGTGAAGGATGCACGAGTATTGCGTGGAATAGGCGGCGGTTGTGATGAAGAAGCGCTGCGCGTGGTGAAAGCAATGCCCACGTGGGAACCGGGACGCCAACGAGGTGAACCCGTACGCGTACAGTATACATTGCCTGTACGGTTCGTGTTGAAGAACTGAAATTTGGCCTCCTCAATGAGCGGAGCCTGCGCAAGCGGGCTTCGCTGCTGAAGTATCTTCGCATCATGCCGATCAGCACGAAAGCCGCTCCGCGCGTGATGCCCGATCCACGATCAACGCCAACAGTGGATCAGGTGGGGATCGAAGAACGTGTTGCGCGTATCAAGAGCCGAAGCATCAAGAAGGAAACGAAGGTGCAGGGCATGAAGCTCGCACTGAGCATGATCGACCTTACCACGCTGGAAGGAGCCGACACCGAGAACAAGGTTCGCCAGATGTGCTACAAGGCCGTGCACCTGCACGACTCTATCGAAGGTCTGCCTACCGTTGCTGCGGTCTGCGTTTACCCAACGCTAGTGCGCACCGCGAAGAAAGCGTTGCAAGGAACTGACGTGAAGGTCGCATCGGTATCAACCGCATTCCCGAGCGGCCAGGCCCCGCGATCGGTGAAGATTGCCGACACCAAGTTCGCAGTGAACGAAGGTGCCGACGAGATCGACATGGTGATCTCACGCGGCCATTTCCATGAAGGGGAATATGCATACGTGTTCGATGAGATCGCTGCGATCAAGGAAGCCTGCGGTGATGCACGTCTGAAGGTGATCCTGGAGACCGGCGAACTCGGTACATACGACAAGGTGAGGCTGGCCAGCGACATCGCGATCGCCGCAGGTGCCGACTTCATCAAGACCAGTACGGGCAAGATCAATCCGGCCGCCACCATGGAAGTCACGCTGGTGATGTTGCATGCGATCCGCGATCACTTCTTCAAGACCGGGAAGATGATCGCGATGAAACCTGCCGGCGGTATCCGCAAGAGCAAGGAAGCGTTGCACTACCTGATGATGGTGAAGGAGGAACTAGGGGAGGAGTGGCTCGATCCGTTCTGGTTCCGTTTCGGCGCGAGCAGCCTGGCGAACGACATCCTGATGCAATTGCAGAAAGAGCAGGATGGGCGGTACCAGAGTGCGGATTATTTTAGTTTGGATTGAGTGCGTCAATACTCTCGGAGCATATGATCACGTAGGCTTCACGCAGAGGTTTCATTTCAAGTAAATATCCAATGCAAGTCTTAACCAAGTTTGGACTTGATTCGATCTCTTTGATGAGGTCTGCTACTTGTTGTCGAAGACTGACGGTAGCATTCCCTTCAAGTGATCGCAAAGCTTCTACCGCGTATGCCTGCTTTTCGAGATCATTGGATGTAAGCCATTGTAATAATGAAGTTGTGTCGCGCTGAGTGATGAGTCCTTCCATTTCGGTCCGCAATGGTGGTTGTTCACTGGTAAAACCACAGCGCCGACCGTAAACGTGAGAATGATCATCTACAGGTGCTGAACGACGCGTTGCGCTGCCAGATAAGAGCAGAAAGCACAATGCGATCCAAGTTGAGCAAACTGATCCGTACATCTTGGTCGAGCTTTCCTCAAAGACCCGAACATCACCGGGAGGATGATGTCCTGATCTTGCGAGTGGTCTGTATCCGCTTCGGCATCTTGGGAAGCTTGCCAGTATACAACGTCTCGAACCTGAAGCACATTTCCCAGTCATCCCAAAAAATGTCTACGTTCTTGTGAAGCCTGTAATTTCGGAATCTGATCACATCGAGATACTGGCTGTTCATGGGATTCTGGCCAGCCGCACTCAAGAATGGGTAGAAGTCGATCTCTGATACATGACCATCAGTGAACTCGAAGCGGATCGAATAATCACCCTTGTAGGTGGCTGATCTGATGCGAACGTCCACTGGAATGTTCATTTGATACGCCGTGTTACCCGCATCGGTTTGATGCGTTTATGTTCTACGTAGAACGCCGTCCATTTGGCTACGATGTCATCTTTCATGGCTCGCACGAATGCCTCAGCGTCCCTTTGCTCCTTTTCATTCAACATAGTAGCACCGCGCTTATTCCGCCATCGAAGTTCAACGAGGATACCCTCTACGATGATCAGCATGATAATACCTTCCCGATCACCGGACTGCATGGAGATGCATCGGATCATGATCATCACTGTAGAACAGAAAGATCAATCCGAAGTACTCATAGAGTTTCGGCATAGCTCAAAGTTACAGAGCATGATCACAAGGCAGATCTCCGCCAGGTCCCGCAGTACTGCGGGAGGGAGCGCACAGCCCGTTAAGGCGGCCAAATTCAAGTCGGAAGTCTTAAGTCTTAAGTCAGAAGTCAGAAGTCGGAAGTCGATCGGAGCGCGACTTTCGCACTTTTTCACCTTTTCACCCTTTCACCCTTTCACTCTCTTTCACCTCAGCGCTATCTTCTTAGGCGGCGGATCGACCAATTCGCCGTCGATCGATGATCCTTAACGCGCATAGCTGGTTCAGTTTCAAGTACGGCGTGCTCTCGCCGGAGGATGTGCTGAAGCAGGCGCAGGCGGATGGGAATCGCGTGGTGGCGCTCACGGACATCAACTGTTCGGCCGGGCACAGCGATTTTTTCCGGCATGCGAAGGAG
>JAEYQF010000416.1 GCA_023410155.1 Verrucomicrobiota bacterium
TCCTAGGGCTGGTGATATGCGTGGTGGATCGATTCTGTGAACGCAGCCATGTGGACTTCCGGGCGTCCGGCTCCGGCTATCTTAGCGGCCTTTCGCGGGAACGCCACCATGGTGAAGAGGATATTCCAACTGCTTTTGCCGATCGTATTGGCCGTCCTGCTCTTGTGGGGCGGCTGGTCGTGGCTCAAGCGATACACACGGCATGATGTGACCCGGCGGGTGCCTGATCTTGCAGGCATCACTTTGGAGGAAGCGAGCGTCCTGTTGGAAAAGCGCGACCTTCAAGCCTTGGTCATCGATTCCATCTACAATCCGGAGATGCCCCGTGGTAGCGTAGTGGAGCAGGATCCGCCTGCCGGGCGTGAAGTGAAACCGGAGAGAAAGGTCTATCTTATAGTGAACGCCAGTCAGCCGAAAATGATCGACATGCCCCGCCTGGTCGATCTTTCGAAGCGGCAGGCCATTTCAGTCATGGATGTGATCGGGCTCAAGGTGGAGGAATTGAAATACCGCCCCGATCCCTGCACTGATTGTGTGCTTGAGCAGCTCCATAACGGAGAATCGATCGAAGCAGGGAGCCGTATTCGCATGGGTGAATCCATTACGTTGGTGCTTGGCAGCGGTGAGAAGGGAACACGTGTCCCCATCCCCGATCTGCGTGGATTGACCAACGCCGAGGTGGGAATGGTGCTCAACATGGCATCGATGAACCTTGGCGTGGTGGTATCCTGTGATGGATGCAATACCCGTGAGGATTCGGCGTTCGCGAGAGTGCAGAAACAATCACCCGCCTTCGATCGCAATGGACGGATCGCCATGGGAAGCACGATCGATATCTGGCTTACGGCCGATACCACCGGACTTCAACCGGCCGATGATTGGAACGATCCATCGCGCTATGTGCAACCAGAAGATACTGTTACAGATGATGCGGATCTTTAGACTTACACTTTATTCATGCCTGATCGGTGTTTCCGTTCCGGCGATCGCACAAGATGAGATCGTACGGCCATTGGAAATGCGGATCACGCCCGAAACTTTCCGCATCAAGTCATCTCATAACGAGCATTTCATCTATCAATATGAGCCGCAGGACCTGCCATTGATGGATGATTTTTCCATCGACCGAACGCGCCGGCGTTGGACCCAGGTGGGTGATGATGGCGTGACCCTCGATCAAGTGATCCAGCATCTGGTAGTGGGAGGTGTCTCTACACCGGACATGGCCTATTCACTGGATACAACGTTCTTCTACACCACCGATATCACTGATGAACAGGTGAGCACTACGCGCGTGCCGCTCCCGGAGGTGATCGTTACCGTGAACGATCTGGAAAGTTTTCCGGTGAACGGGAATGATGTCACCGCGTGGCCTGCGTACAATGTCTTCGATACCATCCAATCGCCTTCGCCGGATACCATTGATCTGGGTACACCGGACCTGCTGCAGGACAGTTTGATGGTGTATCAGGTGGCTCCCGATGATGGCATTTATATGATGAACAACGAGCCGCAGCCGCTCGTGCTCTGGGAGGATGATGATGTCTTCGTGAACGGCACTTATCCGGTACTTCCGCCAACGATCGGCGTGGCCACCTTCGATGGACTTTCACGTACGGGCATTCCGTATGACTTCATGAACTATTCCGCTTACGGCATCGCTGATCGATTGACCTCGGTACCGATCAACCTTCAATATCCCGCCGCCGATTCCATCTACTTGAGCTTCTTCTATCAGGCCCGCGGGCTCAGTGGCGATGTCTTCGGTCAGGCTGGTGACAGTCTTGTGCTGGAGTTCTATGCGCCGCAGGAAGATCTCTGGTATCGCGTATGGCGATCACCGTATGATGCGCTGGTGCCATCGGAACAACCGCCATTTGTGCAGGTGATGATCCCGATAAAGGAGTTCCGCTATCTGCAGAACGGTTTCAAGATGCGGTTCTTCAACTACGCCACGTTGAGCGGATCGTTCGATCACTGGCACCTGGATTATGTACGTCTTGGAAGACAGCGAACGCATGATGATACCACCATCGTTGACGTGGCCTATGTCTATCCACATTCGACCCTTCTGGAGACGTATACCTCCGTACCATACAACCGCTTTGAGCAGCAGCCGACGACGCTGATGGCGAATTCCGTCACGCTGCAGCAACGCAACCTCGATGATGATGATCGCTTCATCACGTACGGGTATCTCGCTGGCGATACTGACGGCCCACTCGCATTGATCTATGACGATGGAACGAATACATCGAACAATGCCAGCAGTGTGTTCGATAGTAACCATCCGGTGAGTGATATCGGTTACGTGTATGATGCGCCGATCGCCGAGGATGCGAACTTTTACGAAGCCAGATTCTGGACCAACGCAACGCCGGACATCAACCGGTACAATGACACTACTCTCTTCATTCAGGAGATCAGCAACTACTACGCGTATGATGATGGATCGGCAGAGGCCAGCTACAGCCTGAACAACGCTGCCGGCGGAAAACTTGCGTATCGTTTCGATCTATTGGGAGGTGATTCTCTCCGCGCGATCAGGATGTACTTCACGCCATCAGCGAATCCGCCGCCTGCCGGGCATCCCACTACAGGTTCCTTCCTGCTTACGGTATGGAACAGCTTGTCACCGGAATCGATCCAACACCAGAATTTCACCTTCTCATCGCCGGAATACCGATCCGATGGATTGTATCATTTCGTGGAGTATCCGCTGGATTCGACGATCTATGTGGAAGGAACCATCTTCATCGGATGGACCCAGACCAACAACGTTTCCATGAACCTGGGGCTTGAT
>JAEYQF010000417.1 GCA_023410155.1 Verrucomicrobiota bacterium
GGATCAGTTCGTGATGTCGAACGTCGTGCTCGATTCGCGGATGTTGGTGTAAACCTTATACCACTCTTTCTGCGCATCGCTGCCGGAGTAGTCCTTGAGCGCGGCTTCGTCGGCGAACTCCATCACGATCGCGTTGGATTTGCCGCCTTGGGCCTTGAGGGTCTTCGTCCACACGCGAGTGATGCCCTTGAACTTGGCGGGCAGCGCCTTGGCGCCATCGAGAGCCGCCTGGATTTGCTCGGGGGAGGTCCCAGATTTCCAGGACACGGTGACGACGTGGATCACGGATTTCGGCGCGCTGTCGGCGGCGAGGGCGGCAGAGCTGCCAAACGCGAGCAAGCCGGCGGTGAACAACGAGAGGAGGAACTTCTTCATGGGTTGGATGCTGTCGGTTTCAGGGTTGAGCGACGCGATTTGACCGCAATGAGCGGCCGCGGCGCGAGGTTCTCTTCATAACGGCTTCGGCGATTTGCGCAAATCGTTGCGCGTAAAACGTTCCGTCGCTGCGGGCCACCCGACGCGGCTCACTCGAACATGCGACGACCGTTGAGTCGTGCGATGGCCGCGAGCAACACGACCGTGGCGATCGCGGTGAGCACGCCGATTTTGGGCAACACGTCGACGAGCGAGCGACCGGCCCAGAGCACGTCGGCGAAGCCTTCCACCGCCCAATACACAAGCGTGAACCGGCTGAGCGCCTGGATGTGCTCCGGCATGAACGAAACGGGAAACCATGCTCCGCCGATTGCGCTCATCGAGATGACGAGCAGCGTGGCGAGCCCGCTCGCCGCCGAGGGGTTCGGTGCGAGCGCCGCGATCAACATCCCGAACGCCGAACATGCCGCTGCGGCCGCCACCGTGAGCGCGAGCAGCGCAGGCCACTGCGCGAACAGGTCGAGCCCGAAGAACACTCGGCCCGCCAGAAACAGCGCGCCGATCTGTCCGACGCCAAGAATCACGCCAAAGAGAAACCGCGCGGTCACAATGTGCCGGGGCCGCACGGGCGAGGAGAGCAGGCGCTGGAAGACGCCGGTCTGTTTTTCCTCGTAAAAGGCATTGGCCGAGCCGCTCACCGCAAAGAGCAAAAACATGATGGCGTAGCCGCCGACGAGGCGCGCGGCCATCGGATTGCTCACTTCGGTGCCGGCGACTTGCTCGGTGTCGAAGCGTATCAGAGTTTGCATGACACCGGGCGCCTGCGTGGGGCCGGCGCCGTCCGCCGGTCCGTTCTGCGCGGAGACCGAGGCAGGATCTGGAAACAGATTTCCGCCGGCGATCTGTTGTTCGATCTCCGCTGGATTGCCGCCAAACGCGCGACTGATCGCACCGGCGACGTCGCGATTGAAGAGATTGAGGCCGGTCTCACCCAGCACGCGCCGCGCACCGTGTTGCAGCGACTGGCCGAGCAGCTGAGGGACGTGCAGAAAGATCGTTTTCTGGAGCACGCCGTTCACTGTCTGCGCCTCGATCTCGTTGCGCGGATTGGTGAGAAACCGCAGCCGCACACCGACTCCATCCGACGGGATCAAATCGGCCGGCAGGATGAGGGCGTAGCGATAGTTGTTGGCGTGGAGTGCGGCGCGAACGTCAGCCTCGGTGAGCGGACGCGCGGCGCCGTCGGGCGCGACGGCTTCAGTGCGGACGGAGAAGGTTTTTTCGGTCTTGAGCGCCGCGATCAACTGAAGAGCGGCCGGCTCGGTGCTTTGGTTGACGATTGCGATCGGGATGCCCGACGGACCGGACTCCTTTTGGTAGAGTCCGAAGACGTGTCCGAACAAATAGATCAGGATCACAGGCACCACGAAGGTGATCACCACGCCCGCGCGGCTGCGCCAGAACGTGAGCAGGTTTTTGCGAAGAAGGATGAACGTGAGAGTCATGGCGGGGTCAGGCATCGCGAAGCGTCCGGCCGGTAAGGTGGAGGAAAACTGCTTCGAGCGTCGGTCGCTGGATGGAGAACAACCGCGATGGCAGCCCATGGGTCTCGCTGGCGGAGTAGAAGGCACTCAGGGCGAAACCGGCGCGCGGGCGGAAGCGAACGGTGCGATCGGCTGTCGCGACTTCGCCCGACTCGCGCAACGTTGCCGCAAACACCGCCGTTTCCGGCGTATCCGGGAAACGGATCTCCTCCTCGAAGGGTAATCGCGTGAGCAGCTCCGGCAACGACCCCAGCGCGAGAATTTTCCCCTGATCGATGATGCCGATGCGTGAGCACAGCCGCTCGGCCTCCTCCATGTAGTGCGTGGAGTAGATGATCGTGAGACCTTCGCGATTCAGCCGCTGAAGAAAATCGAAGATCGAGTTTCGCGACTGGGGATCGACGCCGACGGTCGGCTCATCGCACAACAGCAGCTGTGGGCGGTGCAGCAGCGCAGCGACGAGATTGAGACGCCGCTGCATGCCACCGGAGAACGTTTTCACGGCCGAGTTTCGCCGGTCGGTGAGTTGCGCCGCCTCGAGGGCTTCGTCGACCCGATCGCGCAGCGTGTCCCCTCGCAGCCCCTGCAGTTCGCCGAAGATGCGCAAATTCTCCGCTGCGGTGAGTTCCTGGTAAAGCGCCAGATTTTGCGGCACGAGTCCCAGCAGTCCGCCGGCGGGGGACGCTCCCGCTCCCGCAAACGTAAGCTCGCCCGCGTCCGGTTTTCGGAGGCCGGCAATGAGTGACATCAGCGTGGATTTGCCCGCGCCGTTGGGCCCGAGCAGTCCAAAAAACTCGCCCGCCGCAATCTCGAGTGAGACCGCGTCGAGTGCGACAACGGAGCCGAAACGTTGGGTGACGGCGCGAACAGTAAGCATGGTGAGAGAGGGAGGTGAACCGCTCCGGCGGCGGAAAGTTACACGCACGCTGCGCTAGATTCCCGCGCCAGGGTCGAGCAACGGAGGCGGGGCGATCAACGGCGGCTCCGGAATCTTAGGCTGCGCACCGGCGAAAGGAGCGACCGGCGGCGCCGCGCGATCGAATCGAACGACGCCCGCGACCAGCATCGCCAGTGCGAAAAGATCGAGCCACCACGGATGAAATCTTCCCGCGTCGCCGCTGAGTTGGTTGAAGGCCGGCAACGTGCCCGAAAGCGAGTTCGCGAACAGCGCGGTGGCGTTTTGCACCGCGTGGAGGCCGACGCAGAGCAGCAGAGATCTCGATCGCAGATACACCCAGCCCGTGAGCACTCCCAGCACGCACGCGACGGGAAACTGCCACGGATTCAGGTGCAAAATCATGAACAACATCGTGCTCAGTGCGATTGCGCGCACGGGTGCCATGACGGCCAGCAGCCCACGCAACATGAGTCCGCGGAAAAGGACCTCCTCGGTGATCGGCGCCAGGACAACAATCAACAGCGGCGAGAGCACCGGAAACGTCTCCAGATCCGTCAAGTGTCCGAGCAGGCCCTCGAGCGGCTTCGGCAGGACGAGGAGCATGACATTATTCACTTCCGACACGATTACGACGCCCGCCGCCGCAAGAAGGAAGACGGGGCCGGCAAGTCGAACCGCTTGGCCGCCGCCCCACGAAAGGTCGAGCCACGACAGCGCGGCGCGACGGGTCTCGCGGTGATAGAGATACAGGAAGGCGAGCGAATTTCCCACGACGAGAACCAAGGCCATGGAGTCGGCCAGCAGTGTGGGGCGGTTCAGGATTCCGCCGATCCCGCCGAGGATGCCGCAACCCACGATCCCGCACGCGAGCTGGGTGATCAAAAAGATCACGAGCATCTCGACTGCGCGTTGCGGGGTTACGCTGAATGGCCGTGCGGTCACGCGCCCAAAGTCCGTCAGCCGAGCGGGTAAGTGTCACGCCGGAACTCGGCGCGAGTCATGCCGCGTTGCGGACCGAGTCGCGCCACATTGCGGACCGAGGCGCGCCAAGGTGCGGACCGAGTCGCGAGAGGGCGTGGGCCGAGTCGTGCCAGGGTGCGGACCAAGTCGTGCTACGTTGCGGACCGAGTCGCGCCAAGGTGCGGAGCGAGTCACGAAGTGCACCGGCGACCGCGGCCCGCTGACTTCCGGAGTCAGGCGACACATCAATACTTCGCGATCCATCTGATCACAAAGTCACACATTATATGAC
>JAEYQF010000033.1 GCA_023410155.1 Verrucomicrobiota bacterium
CGACGACTGGGTGGCGTTTCATTCCACGCCCGTGAGTGATCTCGAATACCTGGTCGAAACGGTGGAACCGCACGGCGCGCGCGTGGCAACAGCCGCCGAGATCGAGGATCGTCTGCGCGGGGTGAGCGAATCGCTCGTGCTGTGCGGACATTCGCACGTGCCGCGTGCGATCGAGTTCGGCGAGGGCCGCCTGGCGGTAAATCCCGGCAGTGTCGGTTTGCCGGCGTATCGGCAAAACGTGCCAGCGCCACACGTGATGGAAGCGGGCACGCATCACGCTCGCTACGCGATCGCCGAGCGGCGCGCAGGGCGGTGGACGGCCGAGTTGATCGCGCTCGACTACGCGTGGGAGCAGGCGGCGAAGCAGGCGCGGAATTTCGGCTGGGAAGACTGGGCGCGTGTCCTGGAAACCGGTCGGGCGTGAGCGAGCGGGATTGGATCGCCGGGATTACGCGCGCGTTTTCCGGGCGGCGAACGTTGCGCGGTTATTTGCGCCGGCGCGTTCGGTGTCTACCGTCTCGCTCTCATGTCCAACGCGCTCGCTCACGAGAAATCGCCTTATCTGCTCCAGCACGCCGACAATCCTGTGCAATGGCTCCCGTGGGGCGATGCCGCGATCGCCAGGGCGCGCGAGGAGCAGAAGCCGATTTTTCTGAGCATCGGCTA
The DNA here is from genome assembly GCA_023410155.1 of Verrucomicrobiota bacterium. Taxonomy (GTDB): domain Bacteria; phylum Verrucomicrobiota; class Verrucomicrobiia; order Opitutales; family Opitutaceae; genus Opitutus. The sequence continues at coordinate 667 of JAEYQF010000033.1, forward strand.
CTCGACCTGTCACTGGTGCCACGTGATGGCGCATGAATCGTTTGAAAGCGCCGCGGTCGCCGAGCTGCTCAACGCGCATTTCGTGCCGATCAAGGTGGACCGCGAGGAGCGCCCCGACGTGGACAAAGTCTACATGACCTACGTGCAGGCGATGACCGGGCACGGCGGGTGGCCACTCAGCGCCTGGCTCACGCCCGACCTGAAGCCCTTCTACGGCGGCACGTATTTCCCGCCGGAGGATCGCCACGGGCGGCCGGGTTTCGCGACCCTCCTGCGCGCGATCGCGAACGGCTGGGAGAAGGAGCGCGACAAGTTGGTGGCCGAGGGCGAGCGCGCGATCACCGCGCTGCGCGAGCACTACGTCGAGGCGCGGGCGGTAGCGCCGGACGCCGCGGAAGAATCCGCGCTGCATGAGGCGGCAGGGGAGGCTTTCGAGAAAGGGTTTCAGTATTTTTTCGAGGCGTTCGATCCGGATCATGCGGGTTTTGGCAGTGCGCCGAAGTTTCCGCGCGCATCGAACCTGGCGTTTCTTTTCCGTGCGGCGGCGTTGCAAGGGGTGAAGAGCGAAGCGGGCGCCGAGGCGATCAAGCTCGCAGCGCTCACCCTGCAGGCGATGGCCCGCGGTGGCATCCACGACCACGTGGGCGGCGGCTTCCATCGCTACTCGGTCGATGCGGGCTGGTTCGTGCCGCACTTCGAGAAGATGCTCTACGACCAGGCGCAGATCGTTTCGAACTGCCTCGAGGCGAAACAGGCCACCGGCGACGAGCGTTTCGCGTGGCTCGCGCGCGACATCCTCACCTACGTGGAGCGCGACCTGGCTAGCCCGGAAGGAGCATTTTACTCGGCGGAGGATGCCGACAGCGCCTCGCCGGACGATCCGGCGCACAAGAAGGAAGGCGCATTCTACGTGTGGGCGCAGCCGGAGATCGCCGCGATCGTGGGCGAGGATGCGCCGCTGTTTTGCGCGCACTTCGGCGTCGCGGCCGAGGGGAATGTGCCGGGCGAACTCGATCCGCAGGGCGAACTCGCGGGCAAGAACATCCTGCACCAGCGTCGTGGAATCATGGATACGGCGCGCGCGGCCGGGCTGTCGCCCCAGGAGGCGAGCGACCGCATCCTGGCCGCATTGGAGAAACTGCGCGCCGCCCGCGAGCGGCGCCCGCGTCCGCATCGCGACGACAAGATCATCGCCGCGTGGAATGGTTTGATGATCTCGGCCTATGCCAAGGCGCACCAAGTCCTGGGGTTGTCCGGCACCGGTCCCGACTCGAGCCGCTTCCTGGAACGGGCCGTGCGCGCGGCCGAGTTTCTCAAGCGCGAGCTCTACGACGATCGGGCGGGCATCCTTTATCGCACCTGGCGCGGCGGACGAGGCGAGACGGGTGCGTTTGCCGAGGATTACGCTGACGTGATCCAGGCTTTGCTCGATCTCTATGAGGCAGGCTTCGACATCCAGTGGCTGCGCTGGGCCGAGCAGCTGCAGGCGAAGATGAACGAGCTGTTTTGGGACGATGCGAACGGCGGGTTCTACAACTCCGGCGGGAGCGACCGGCACATCGTGCTGCGGCTGAAGGAAGATTACGACGGAGCGGAGCCCGCGGCCGGTTCGGTGGCGGCGAGCAACCTGTTGCGCCTGGCGGCGATCTTCGATCAAGGCGTGTCGGGCGACAAGGGCCTGGCCAAACTCAGCTATCGGGGTCGCGGGCTGCGGTGTCTCGCCTCGGCGGCGGCGATGTGGCGGAAAACGCCGCAAGCGATGCCGCAGATGCTCTGCGCGTTGGAACTGGCGCTCGAGCCGCCGCGTCACGTGGTGATCGCGGGCGATCCGGCGCGGGAGGATTTCCGCGCGCTCGCAGCGGTGTTGCACGAGCAGCTGGGGCCGCGCCGCACGCTGCTCGCGGCCGATGGTGGCGCGGGCCAGACTTGGCTGGTGACGCGGGCGCCGTGGTTGCGCGACATGCAACCGGGCGAGCGCGGAGCGCGAGCGTATGTGTGTGAGGAGTTCGCGTGCCGCGTGCCGGCGGAGTCGCCGGAGGCGCTGCGCGGCGAGCTTGCGGCGGGGAATCGTTGACGGCTTCATCAGCCCCCGTGGCGGCCGGCGCGAGCGGGCTGTCGCCGAGTATGTTTTCCGGGCAACAACAGCAACCGCGGTTCGACAGCAGAGCAGGGCGGGGCGGCACCGCCGAGCCGCGGAGGGCCGTGCGCCCGGGCAACGAGTGGCCGATTGTAGCGGCGCGCCGGCGGTCGGGCTCGGGAGCTCGGCCGCCCTGTTTCTCCCATGAGCCGCGCTGACGAGACATCGGAGCGCTCGCCGGCGTGGTGGGTGTTGTTGCTGGTGGCGTTGCTCTATTACACAGCGGCGAGACTCGGCCTGCACTTGGCGAGCGAGCTGGCCAACATCTCACCGGTGTGGCCGGCGAGCGGTGTTGCCCTGTGGGCGGTGTGGCGGTGGGGAGCCCGGGTGGTGCCGGCGATCGTCGTCGCGGCGCTGATCGCGGAGGTGGGCTCGGGAATACCTTGGCTCACCGCGCTGGGGATGACGGCTGGCATCGGAGCGGAAGCACTTGCGGCGACTTGGATCGTGCGTCGCACGCGCGGGTGGCTGGAGCATGAGCACGTGAGTCTTGTGCAGCCGGTCGCGATTCTCTCGGCGGCGGTTTTCTCGACCTTGATCGCGGCGGTGTGCGGGTCGGTCAGTCTCTCGCTCGGACAGGAGCTGCGCTGGGGCGATTTCGCGGACTCGATGTCGATGTGGTGGATCGGGGATGCGCTGGGCATGTTGACGGTCGCGCCGGCCTTGCTGGCGATGGGCGAGATCGGACGGAGTTTCCGGCGGGCCGGCTGGGTTCCGGCGGGCCGGGCGATCATGGTGATCGCGACTTCCGCGCTGGCCTGCTGGATCGCGTTTTTCGCTCCGGGCCGCGGGCAGTATCTGTTCGTCGTCTTCCCTGTCCTGCTGCTCGCGGTGACGTGGTTCGATGGCGCGGGGGCGCGGCTCGCGTCCTTTGCCGTGGCAACAGCGGCGATCGCGGGAGCCACGGCGGCATCCGGACCGTTTAGCGGCGGAGTGTTGCACGAGGATCTTTTTCACCTGCAGATTTTCCTGGCCTCGGTCGCGGTGGCGGGGCTCGTGCTGCCGCTGCTGCGAGGAGCGGGCGCGTGGTGGCTGCCGGCGACCGTCTTGCTGGTCGGGTGGGTGCTCGGAGGATTGATGTTTGCCACCGCGCAACAGCAGCGGCTGGCCGAGGAGAACGAGCAGTTCGCGGGCTTGGCGAAAGACGTGGAGGATGCGATCCGCCAGCGAATGACCACCTACGAAGACGCGCTGCGGGGCGGGGCGAGTCTGATGATCGCATCGGAGTCGGTGGTGCGATCGGAGTGGCGTGATTTCGCCGAGTCGCTCGACCTGGGGGGACGTTATCCAGGTATCCTGGGGATTGGCGTGGTGTTTCCGGTGCGGCGCGGCCGGGAGGATGCGTTCGTGGACGAGGTGCGTAGCTCCGGTGCCCCCGGATTCGCCATCCGCGCGGTCGCCGGGGGGGAGGACCAGGGCGGCGACGAGCGCTTCGTCATCACCTACATCGAACCCGAAGTGATTAACCGTCTGGCGGTGGGACTGGATCTTTCGAGTGAACGGGAAAGATATCGGGCGGCGGTGGAGTCGCGTCGCAGCGGCCAGCCGAGGATCAGCGGAACGATCCGGTTGGTGCAGGACGGAGCGTCGAAGCCGGGATTCCTGTTGTTGCACCCGGTGTTTGATCGGCCGGCGGGGCCGCGTGAGCTGCGGGCCTGGGTGTATGCGCCTTTCATCGTGGAGAAATTCCTTCAGGGCGTGCTCGGTGACCGCAGCACAGCCTTGCGGCTTTATCTCTTCGATGACGGTGAACCCGCGCGCGAACGTTTGCTCTACAGTTCGGAGCCTGCGCCGGACGTGCTGCCGAGATTCGAGCGGGTGGCGACGATCGAGCTCGCGGGGCGGAGTTTCACGATCGGCTGGTTGCGGGGAGCGGGCTTCCTACCCTTGCACGCCTCGCCGCTGGCAGCCGCGGCGGCATCGTTCACGCTCGCGACGCTGCTGCTGGCCGGCCTGATCACGAGCCTGCAAACGACCAGCCGCCGGGCCCGCACGCTAGCGGACAAGCGCACCGCGGAACTCGCTGCGGCGCAGGACCAGCTGCACGCCGTCAATCGCCTCCAGCGCGCCGTCCTCGACGGCAATACCTTCAGCATCATCGCTACCGATCGCGCGGGTGTTATCCAAGTCTTCAACTCGGGGGCGGAGCGCATGCTTGGTTGTCAGAGCGCGGACGTGGTGGGCCGGTCCACGCCGTTGTTCGCCCACGTGCCGGCGGAGCTGGAGCAGCGGGCCGCGGAGCTGACGCGTTCATCGGGGCGGCCGGTGCGGCCGGATTTCGAGGTGTTCCAGCTGCTCGCGCGGGAAGGGCGCGAGGATGTGCGGGAGTGGACGTATGTGCGCTGCGATGGGCGGCGGATCCCTGTGCGGCTGAGTGTCACCGCCCTGCGGGACGAGCGGGGCGAGACGACGGGCTACGTGGGGATCGCGCAGGATCTCTCGGCTGAAAAGGCCGCACAACTGCTCGTGGCGGACATCCGGGAGCGCTGGCGCCTCGCCAACGAATCCGCCGGCGTGGCGATCTGGGAGTGGGATCTCGCCAGCGATCACCTGCAATGGGACCAGGGCATGTTTGCCCTTTACGGCGTGGAGCCCACGCCGGACCTGCGCGTGCCCTACGCCACCTGGAGCTCGCGCGTGCATCCGGATGATCTCACGGAGCAGGAGCGTGTATTGAGAGAAACAATACGCCGGGTCGGCCGCAGCCACCGTGAGTTTCGCGTGCGGCGGCCCGACGGCCAGGTGCTGAACCTGCTCGCCGCCGAGCAGGTGCTCGTCGACGCCGCTGGGAAGCCGGTCCGCGTGATCGGCATCAATGTCGATTTGACCGAGAGGCGCCGAGCGGAGGCGGCCGTGCGGGAGAACGAGGCTCGACTCACCAATATCTTCCGCTCGATGGCCGAAGGTCTCGTCGTGCACGACCACACCGGCGCGGTCGTGACCTGCAACGCGGCGGCGGAGCGGATCACGGGCATGACGCTCGCGGAGTTGCGCGAGGTGAAGCTCTCCGATCCGCGCTGGCGCGTGTTTCGGCCGGACGGAACGCCCTTTCCGCTGGAGGATCATCCGGCGGCGGTGACGCTGCGGACGGGCCGCCCGGTGCGCTCCGTCGTTATGGGCCTCGAGCGGACGGATGGGACGATCCGGTGGATTTCGATCAATTCCGAGTTGATCTCCGGCGGCGAGGGCGGGCGATCGGTGGTCGCCACGTTCGACGACATCACCGCGCGGATCACGGCCGAAGCGGCGCTCCGCGAGAGCGAAGCGCGCTTTCGTTCGGCGTTCGACTACGCCGGGATCGGCATGGCGCTCGTGCGGCCCGACGGCCGTTTCCTGCAAGTGAATTCACGGCTGGCGGAGATTGTCGGCTACACGGCCGAGGAGCTGCGCGGCCTCCATTTTCGCGAGATCACCCACGCCGACGACTATGCTTCCGACGAGGCGCTCTCGAGCGATCTTCTGCGGGGTAAACGTCGGTTCTATCAGTTGGAAAAACGCTACCTGCACCGTCGCGGCCACCCCGTGTGGGTGCGGCTCACGGCGTCGCTCGTGCGAGATGCGCGCGGGGAACCGATCCACCTCGTCGTGCAGGTGGAGGACATCAACGAGCGGCGCCAGCAGGAGGAGGCGTTGCGGGCGCGCACCACCGAGCTGGCACGGCAAAAGTTCGCCCTCGACGAACATGCCATCGTCTCCGTGGCCGATGTCGATGGCCGCATCATCTACGCCAACGATCGGTTCTGTGCCGCGAGCGGCTACACGCGTGGCGAGGTGCTCGGTTTTGATCACCGCGTGGTGAACTCCGGGCACCATCCCCCGGAATTTTTCGGTCAGCTTTACGCCACGATCAAGGCGGGCCGCGTCTGGCACGGAGAGATGCGCAACCGCGCCAAGGATGGCCGGCTCTACTGGATCGAGGCGACGATCGTGCCCTTTTTCGATCAGCACGGCCGCCCGACGCACTACGTGGCGATCGGCAACGACATCACCGCGAACAAGCAGCTCGACCAGGATCTTCGCCGCGCTCGCGACGAAGCGCTCGCGGCTTCGCGACTCAAATCGGAGTTCCTCGCGACCATGAGCCACGAGATCCGCACCCCGATGAACGGCATCCTCGGCATGGCGTCGCTCCTCGTGGAGACGCCGCTCGACGCGAAACAGCGGGAAATGGGGGGAGTGCTCCTGCGCAGCGCCGAGTCGTTGCTCACGATCATCAACGACATCCTCGATTTCTCGAAGATCGAGGCGGGCAAGTTCACGGTCGATGCGATCGAGTTCGACCTGCACCAGCTCGTGGACGAAACCGTGGCGCTGCTCGCGCCGCGAGCGCACGGCAAGGGTCTCGAACTGATCGCGGAGTTCGATCCCCGGCTCGCAGCGAACCTGCTCGGCGATGCGGGTCGCATCCGCCAGGTGCTCACCAACCTGCTCGGCAACGCGGTAAAATTCACCGACGTGGGCGAGATCCTCGTGCAGGCCACGCTCATCCACGAAAGCGAGCGCACCACGCGGTTCCGCGTGGTGGTGCAGGAC
>JAEYQF010000062.1 GCA_023410155.1 Verrucomicrobiota bacterium
CCTTCTGAGCGCACCGTCGCGAGCACTGGAGTGCCGGCGCCGCGCCGAAACGGAACGGCGAGTGTCGGTGCGCCGCTAGCTCCTCCCTGGTCCTTCGACCAACGCCGGTTGACGTCCACCGAAAACATAAAGCCGTGTTCACAATGGCCAAAATCCGGGATGGTTCGACTTACCTATCCCAACACCTCACCGCGAACGATTATTACTGCGAACACGAATCTGTCGCGGGGAAATGGATCGGCAAAGGCGCTGGCCGAATGGGCCTCAGTAGCGAAATCCGCGGCGGCAATGAGGCGTTTGAACGTTTACGCGAGAACAGGAATCCTACGACAGGTGGCAAACTGACACCACGAGACGGTGCGAGCCGCGTTCGGTTCTTTGACTTCCAGTGCAGCGCTCAGAAATCGGTTTCGGTGATGGCCGTTACCATGGGCGACACACGACTGCTGGAAGCCCATGACACCGCCGCGCGAAAAGCGTTTGGGGAGCTTGAGCGGTTTGCGGCCACTCAATGCAACACCGCCTTGAGTAGAGCTACTCGTGCAACCGGCAATCTGATCGCCGCTGAGTTCCGGCACACGGCGAGCCGGGCACTCGATCCTCAACTTCACACGCACTTCGTAACAGCGAACGCCACATGGGACGAAGCTTCAAAATCCTGGCGCGCCTTAACCGAAATAGAAATGGTGCGCGCCATCAGGTATGCCGGGAAAGCATACCAGAACGAATTGGCGGTCGTCTGCCGAAGGCTCGGTTATGACATCGAGCTGGTTCGGGATCGGCGAGGCAGCGTCACTGGATTTGAGATTGCTGGTGTCTCGGAATCTATCCGGAAGCGTTTCTCGAAACGCCGGGCAGATGTCGAAAAAGGCATCAAAGAATTTGAAGACCGAAACGGTCGTGCTCCAACCGCGGCCGAGATCCATGCGCTCACGATTCAATCGCGAGATCCGAAGCTGGCGGAAGCAACAACAGCCGAGGTAATCGAAAAGCAGCGTGCGCAGCTGATGCCTCCAGAATTGGAGGGGTTGTCTCGCTTGCGAGATACCTCCATCCAGCGGGTGCCGGAACCAGCCTCCCCGACGCGAGAGCGCGAAAGTTTGCGCATTTCGACGGCGCACCTCTTTGAACGCCGAACAGTTATTGCAGGTCACGAGCTGCTCGCGGAAGCGTTGAACACCAATCTCGGCCACATCGATCTCGTGCGGCTGCATGACTGGGCGTCTCGCGAAGCGCTGATACCACTAAGCGAAGGCGAATGGGTCCGCACGTCTTTCGCCACACAACGCGGGCTCAACCAAGAACTATGGGCCACGAAGTTCGTTCGAGAAACGAATGGTCGTTTCGCGGCGTTGGGTCGCAGCGATCCGGGAGCATTGCGGAGTCTCAGTAATGATCAACAGCGGGTCACCGAAGGCATTTTGGCTTCGCGGAATCAGATCGTCTCCTTAAGAGGCGCAGCCGGAGTTGGCAAAACCACTACCCTGCGGGCCTTGGTCGCATGCTTGGAGAAGGCTGGCCATGATGTGCGCGTTTGCGCGCCCACCTCCTCTGCTGCGGATACGCTGCGCACAGAGAATGTATCAGGCGCTAAAACAGTCAGTGCGTTCCTGCTTCAGTCTCACGCGCCGGACCAAGTGTGGGTAGTGGATGAGGCCGGGTCGGCTTCGAACAACCAAGGAGTGGAGTTGCTGCAACTGGCAGCCCATTCCCGAGCGCGGGTCATTTTCCTGGGGGATTCACGGCAGCACTCGGCTGTCGAAGCGGGTGATTTTCTGCGTATATTAGAAGCACACGCGCCGTTCGAAAAATTCGAGCTGACCGACATCCGGCGACAAACGCATCGCGAGTATCGCGCAGCCATAAAGGATATGGCTGTAGGCAACGCAAAGGGAGGTTTGGAGAAGCTCGATGCTCTCGGATGGGTCAGGGAAGGGAAAGCAGATTACATCCGTGCCGCAGTCAGTGACTACCTCAGGCTTTCCGATATGGGGAAGAACCTAGACAGCGTGTTGGCCGTTACCCCGACATGGGAAGAGAACTTCGCGTTCACTGCCACGCTGCGGGGAGAGCTTAAAAGACAAAAGGTATTAGGCGCAGGAGAAAGCGTTCGCGCCCTGGAGCCATTGCAGTGGACGAAAGCTCAGATCGCGCGCACGTCCAATTACTCAGCAGGCATGGTCCTCCGCTTCGACCGCGCGGCGCAGGGATTTAAGTCTGGTGAAACAGCGATAGTTTCTTCTGTCGGACGAGGATTCCTCGTAGTTCACAGCGATCGTGGTGAGCATCGCGTTCGTCCCCGCTTGGGCGGCTTTGATGTGGCGAGAGGTTTCGACCTGGATGTTTGCTCCGGCGACAAGCTTCTCGTGCGCGCCAATGATCGGAAGGCGGGGCTCATCAACGGTGAGACAATCACAGTAGCGGCGATACGCGGCGGGATCATTGCCACGACAGATGGTCGAATCGTCGACACCCGCCGCTTCGGTCTGCTTGCCCACGGCTTCGCAGTCACGAGCCACCGCTCGCAGAGCAAGACAGCCGATCATGTTGTCGTCGCGGCTGCCTTTCTCGACGCCAAGGCGGCCTACGTCGCCTCGTCGCGCGGTCGTAAGAGCTGCGTGATTCACACGCCCAACAAGGACACTCTGATCTCGCGGCTACCAACCGGGGACCGCGTTGCTGCACTTGATGTGGATCCGGTTGGGGCCCGCTTCGGAGCGGCACTCGTCGATGCTGGGACGCAGCGTTGCCCATCTGAGAGTGGTCGGGGTATTCCCGCGCTCGGTCATACTTGGTGGAAAGCGATCTTCCAACGAGTCGCGGAATGGAGCCGCGATCGACTGCCGTGGTGCCAAGTTGACCGGACAACGCATTCAAGAGGCCACGACATCACCATATGATCACTCCTGCACAACCGCCTTTCGAGATGCACGCTCAAGGAGCCGGCGGGTTCACCGCTTTCGAATGTGGTGGAGAGACCGTCGCACTGCCGCTGTTGACGGTGACGAAAGCCTCTCTTCGCGGGACAACGGAGCAGCAGATCGTGATTGAATACTCGAAAGCGATCGCGCGCGTAACCGGCAGCGGACTCGGCGAGATCTTTGGGCATTTCCTGACCGGACGTATTCGCGTGCTGCGCTGCGGGCGTCACGGAATCTGCACGATCAGCACGGTGCAGGTGGTGGACAGTTGACGCCCGCCTTGTCGTGTATGCCCAAACTTCTAAAACTCTCCGACGACGGTGTTGCGCGAATTGCAGCGAAGCTCGCTGTCGATCAGCTTTCGGAAACCACGAGCGGCTACTTGGCATTATGCGAGTTTCGCGCGCTGTGGGAGCATTGCGGTCACCATCTTGATGAGCGCAGTTGGGCGGCGCTCGCCGACCTCTGCACTTTGGGAGCCGCCGGAAAGGCTTTCGCCGTCCGGGAGCAGCTCCCGTTTCCGAAGCGAAACCGGCGTCACAAGACGCCCATTTCGCGAAAGGAGTAGTAGCCTTTTGCCAAAGGGTCGCTGGTCGACTCGCCGACAATCACGTGATCGAGAAGATCAATATCTAGAATTCGGCACGATTCACGTAGCTGGCGGGTCACCTGGACGTCAGCCGCACTCGGGGCGGGATCGCCACTCGGGTGATTGTGACTAACAATAAGCGCTGAGGCAGATGCGAGGATCGCTGGTTTCAGCACTTCGCGTGGATGCACCAAGGTCGAGGTGAGCGTTCCCAGCGAAATCATCACCCGCCCCATGGGATAGTTTTTGCGATTCAGGAGGATCACCCAAAACGATTCCTGCATGGGGTGCGTTTCGAATGCAGTCCGCAGATACTCGGCCACCAACTCGGGGCGGTTCAATGGCTCCCGCTTGCCGTCTTGGATCAAGTTGTAGCGGATTGAGGCTTCGAAGATGCGCATCGGTTTCTCGAATCGAAGGCGCATCGGTTCCTGTCTTCATGACAGGTTGTCTTCGCGCGCCCGCGGTTCTGCCGCGGGTTCAGGTGGGGAGTCACGAGAACGGAGCGCCGAGGCAGCGCGGCTTGGCCGCCAACGAGGGGGAAGCGGAGAGAACAAAGGTGGAGCCGCGCAGCGGACTACCTTGACCCCCGCCTACAATCGGAAACCACGGCACGGGCGCTTAGCTGACCCACTCCGGCGCGGCCGGCATCGATTGGAATGCTCCGGATCCTGAAATGAAAAACCCGCCGGCTTCATAGCCGGCGGCTTTTTCATTCAATCGAAACGACTGGTCATCGAGCTGGGATCAGCAGCTTCGTGCGGATGTGTGCCTCAACTTCGGCGGGATCGTAATAGACAAAATGTCCGACGCGATGGTGAGGGATGCGCCGCAGCCGAGTCCATTCCCGCAGCGTGCGGATCGAAGGCTCACGGCCTGCCGGGAAGATTCCGCAATTCTGCAATCCAACGATGTCCGTCAATAAGCGACGAACGGTCGGGTTTTGTTGTGTGTCCATGCACTTCTTCGCCCGTCAACTGACTGCGCCCACCGCTGGCGTGAGTTTCTTACTCGGCAAAATCGAGAAGAATTCCTCCGCCTCCGTCACTGTTTTCAGGTTGAGGTAGTGCCTCCGGATAATGCTTTCCGAGTTCCCTGCTTGGATGGCGGCCTCGCCGATGGACCTGAACTTTGCGACAAACATGGAAATGAAAGTATGACGAAGCACGTCGTGGGTGAGGTTGAAGCGGTCCCGGAAGCGCTGCCGCCGTTTTTTGAAGTTACCTACGACCAGCGGATACTTGTCCAAAGGGTAAGCACGGAGCCACGCAGCGAGATTCGGCTGGATGGTGATTCGTCGCGGCTCGCGAATCTTCGAAACCGTATCGGGAATGCAAATACCGCCGCTCTCCAGGCAAATGTGCTCCGGACGGAGCTTGGTGATCTCGCCGTCTGGAACTCCCGGTCGCACACCCGCGAACAAGCAAATAGCAAAGTAGGGAACCCAACGCCCGCCTTCGTGAGTCTCGGCAAACTCCATGAGTTTTCGCGCCTGCTCCGCCGAGAAGGTGACCGCCGACCCTCGACGAACCCGGACCCGGTGGTGCGGCACGCGAAGAATCGTATTCTCAACCGTCCAACCACGGTGAAACGCGAACTTGAAGAAGGTCGAGAGCACGCCGCGCCGATTGTTGAATGTCTTCAGCGTTGACCGGTCGATTTCCAAAAATGCGGTCACGTTGGCAGGCGTGATTTCAGCCATCGTTCGCCCTTTGAAGTGCTTCTCGAATCGCTTCAGCTCCCACTCGATTCGCCTGAATTGCGGCTTGGAGAGCTGGTCGTCCTCGAACTCCAGCTTTCTCGCCGCAACGTAGTCGGCGACGGCTTCCGGCACCTTTTTCTGATGCTCCGGCTCGCGGTAGTTTGCCAAAGCGTAATCAACGTAGAAGGACAGGCTGCGTGGCTTGTCGGCGACCCGATGGAAGATCGATTCGGCCTCACGCAGCTGGACGTCGTTCAATGACGTGACGGCTGCTCGTTGGCCGCTCGCAGCCTGAATTGCTCGAATCTCAAGAGAGGCCTTTTCCGCCGCGGCCTCTTCGCGCGACGCGAAGTTCTTACGAAGGCGAACTCCGCCGAGATAACCCGTGACTCTCCACGACGCTGATCCAGTGCGGTTTTTGAACCGGACGACGTTGAATTGGTGTTGATCCATGCTTCGGTTGCCACGTCAACTGGCAACCGAGCTTCGGGAAAAAGCTAAGTTCTTATTATTAAGAACTTACCATGGCGTCCCCACGGGGATTCGAACCCCGGTTCTCACCGTGAAAGGGTGGTGTCCTAACCGGGCTAGACGATGGGGACTAACCGCGGAGCCGCGCACCCTACGGTGCCGCACTTGTCACGCAAGGCCAAATTTCAGGTCGCTTTGCCCATCCGCCTCACCCAAACCCCCGCTCCGGGGCGTCGTGCGGAAAGCTTGGCGGAACCCAGCTGCTGCTGGCATGACGGATGGATCGTATGCGCCGAGTCGGCCCTTTCCCCATGAATCTCAAATTCGCCACCCGCGCGTGGTTGCGCGCACTTTGCCTCGCCTCCTCTCTCACGCTGTCGGCCGCCTTTGCCGCCGCCGACGAGCCCACCTCCGCCACCCCTGACAAGGACGTGATCGTGGCCACCGCGCCCATGGAGTATGAGGCCCAGGATTCAGGCGTTCACGGTCTGCTCGAGGTCCGCTCCGAGATCATGAGCGCAGACGGTGGAGACGAACTCGTTTACTCCATCACCCAGGAGCCTCGTTTCGGGCGCGTCGGTCTGTCGGGCGGCGACGATGCCGATTTCTTCAACAACAAGACCTCCCGTCTGGGCTATTTCGCGTATCGGCCCGACGACGACTATCACGGCGAAGACTCGTTCACCTACACGGTTCGCAACGCCACGACGGGCCTCACGTTTCAAAATCGCGTCGTCATCACGATCACCCCGCCTGCGCCGGTCGTTCTGCAGAAGCTCGAAGTCGACGCCGTTCGCGAGCGCAGCCTGCAGTCACGCGAAGTCGTGCTCACCACGCGGCCGAATCGTCCCGTCTCGCAAAAACTCCCCAGCCACGAGGACTTTCTCTCCGACGCCGACCGCGCAGGGCTGACCGAGACGCAGGTCGCCTACCTCCTCGATGAGGACATCCAAGCTCAAAACGGCAACGCCAAGCTCGACCGCACGACGGGCCAGCTCACGTATTCACCGGACCCCGGATTCATCGGCGAGGACCGCTTCAACTACTACACGATCGACGAAAACAACCCCCAGCTCGGCATCGAGAACGCCGTGATCGTTTCGGTCGAACCGATCCGCATCGAGAAACACATCTCCGCCGACCGCTCCCGCAGCCGCGAACTTGATTTGGTCTTCGTGATCAACAACTCGCCCTCGATGGCCGCGCACCAGGGCCGCATCGCCGACAACCTCAGTCGTTTCCGCGAACTCTTCCACGCGCGCGATCTCGATTACCGCATCGGCGTGCTCACGACCGATTTCGTGGATGCTGACTCGAGCCTCCGGGCCGACGAGCAGCGCTTCTACAAGGAGGTCCGCTCCTCTCAACTCGACCGCGCCGGCCAGCCGGTCCTCGACAACCGCGACCGCCCGCGCACCACGACCAAGCGCGTCGCCAGCAATGGCAACCTCGTGACCCTCCCCGTCATGGACCAGCCCTGGATCACGCCGAAGACGCCCGACAGCATCTTCGCCGAACTCGTCAAAGTCGGCACCAACGGCGACAGCAACCGCACCGCCTTTACGGCCGTGTATAACTTTGTCGCCGGTTATTATAACAAGCAGCACACTTTCCTTCGCCCCGAGGCCACGACCTTCGTCGTTTTCTTCATGGACGAAGAGGAGACACGTATGGCCACCTGGAAAGAGGGCAGGGACGGCACGCGCGAAGCCGAGTGGATCCAGAACGGCAAACTGCCCGACCTCCTCCGCCAGTTTAACGCGCGCCACCCCGACGATCGGCAGACGCTCGACGGCTATATCAACTACTGGGTGCTCCGCCCCTTCATCATCGCGAAGGGCAACAAGCGCGGCAAAATCGAGATGCACGCCGTCGTCGCGCCCGACAACATCTCGCACCGCCGCGCCGCCGAGCTCACGGGCGGCACCGTGCTCAACATCGAGAGCGATTTTTCCGCGCAGCTCGCCGCTCTCGGCGACCGCATCGCCGAGACGGTGGCCGTCGCCCTCGAGCCGGTCGATGCCGGCGCCACGCTCTACAAAAAGAGCATCCGCGTGCTCGTCGACGGCGAGGAGGTCGGCCCCGATCCGCAAAACGGCTGGATCTACGACGAACTCACCCACTCGATCCGCTTCCAAGGCGAGGCGAAGAAAGAAGCCTTTCTCGCGAAGATCGACATCACCTACGAAGAACACCGCTGAGCCACGGTGCGGCGCGACTCGTGCCATGATGCGCACCGAGTCGCGCCAAAGTTCGTCCCGAGTCGGGACACAGTGCGGCTTGAGTTGCGACAATGCTCGGCGTGGGTCGCGCCCGAAGGCGGCTTGAGTCGGGCACTTCGTGCGCGCGGCGCGGTCGGGACAGCGATGATCACGCGCGCTTTCTTGGGATTCCTCACCGTGTTTCTGATGGCGCTCGCGCCGCTCCGCGCGGAGCGCATCTATGTGTCCAACGAGCGCAGCGGCACGGTGTCGGTGATCGACGCGGATTCACAGGAGGTGTTGCGCACATTTCCCGTCGGAAAACGGCCGCGCGGCCTCAAACTATCGCCGGATGGCAACACCCTCTATGTCGCGACCAGCGGTTCGCCGCGCATGGGACCGGGCGTGGATAAGGAGCGCGCGAAAAGTCTCGTGGCCGACAAGTCCGCCGATGGTGTCGCGATCGTCGATCTCGTGAGCGGGGAGCGCGTGAAGCAATTGAAGGTCGGCTCCGATCCCGAGGAACTCGCGCTCAGCCGCGACGGGCGTCTCGTCATCGTTGCCAACGAGGATATCGCCGAAGCGTCGATCTGGGAGATCGACACCGGCCGTCTCGTCGCGAAAGCGACGGTCACGGAAGAGCCGGAAGGCGTCGCCCTGCATCCGACGCAGGAGGTCGTTTATGTGACCTGCGAGGACGAGGGGGACATCTTCGTGCTCGACGCGCGCACTGCGGAGCACGTGGCGGATTTTCGGCTCGGCGGCCGGCCGCGGACGGTGGCGTTCTCGCCGGATGGTTCGCGCGCCTACATCCCGCTCGAGACGCGAAGCGCGATCGCGATCGTGGATGCGCAACAACATCGCGTGCTCGAGATCCTGCCGGTCGCTGCGCCGGCTTTGCCGATGGGCAGTGCGATCTCGCGCGACGGTTCGCGCGTTTACGTGAGCACCGGCCGCGGGAACACCGTCGTGGTGCTCGACACGCAGAGAAACGAAATCGTGGCCACGATCCCGGTCGGCGAGCGGCCGTGGGGTGTGGCGTTGAGCCGCGACGGCTCCCGCCTCTACACCGCCAACGGCGGTTCCAACGATGTCTCCGTGATCGATACCGCCGCGGAGAAAGAAATCGCGCGAATTAAAGTCGGCGACGGCCCGTGGGGCCTCGCAATGGGGCCGGCGCGGTGATACGTCCGCCACGGCTCTCGTCCACCCGTCATCGCGCTCGCAGCGTGTAGAGATAAGCCGCGAGGTCGCGGGCCTCGCGCTCGGATTTCACGACCTTGGGCATGGTTGTCTGGGGGCTGTGGGCCTGCGGATCTTTCACCCAGCGCACGAGGTTGTCCGGGGTGTTCGGCAGCACGCCGCCGATGAAGTTGCGATCTGCGATCCCGTCGAGAGAAGGGCCCACGAGGCCACGCGCCCCGTTCACGCCCGGGATCGTGTGACAAGTCCCGCAGCCCAGCTCCTTGGCGAGGCGTTTCCCTTGCAACGGATCGCCGCCGGTCAGCGCGGCAGCCTCGGCCAGACGGCGATCGCTGCAGCCGAAACCAACGAAGAGAACAAACGCGAGCAGCCCACAGCGCACCGCCGGGGAGGCTGCGGCTTGCCAGGTGACGGGCCGGTCGCCTGCCCGCATCCAGCCCGCGACCATCGCGAGTGCGGCCACGACGTAAACCATCCCGCCAGGCACCCACATGATGAGTCCGCCCAGCTGCTGGTCCTCGAGGGGCGTCATCGACCAATCCGGTGCCGTGTAGGCATAACTTGGATACGCCAGGGTGCGCGAGAAGAGGATGAGCGCGCCCAGTAGTCCGCTGTGCAGCATGGTGGTAAACAAATACAGCACGCCCAGCCCAACCGCGCGCGCGTCGGCACGACGGTGCAGCAGCGCCCACCAGAAAAGCAGCGCGGTGCCGAAGAAACACACGTGCTGCAGATCGTGCAGCCACGCGTGGCGCAGCGTGGCTTCGTAAAGCGCGGGCACATGCCACAACCAGAGCGCCAGCGCGTGCACGAACCACGCGGCGAGCGGATTCGTGAGCGCGCCCCACCAGCGGGTGAACGCCGGTTCGCGCGCGAGGCTCGCGAGTTGCCGCGCGTCCGGGCGCGGGATTGCGAAGAGAAACGCGATCACCGGCCGCCCCAGCACCAGCAGCGGAGCGGCCACGAGCATCAGCAGTTCGTGCTGCGTCATGTGTGCGGAAAACAGCACGCCGCCCCACGCGTGCAGGGGCGACACGAGCGAGAGAACAAGCGTCCACCAACCCGCCCAGAAGCACGCGACTTCCCAGCCACGCAATCCGCTCTGCACGCGGCGTTGCCCGGCCGCGTCTTGCAGTGCGCGGCGATGAGCACGCGCTCCTCGCCGGTAAATCCACGCCGTCACGAGCAGCGCGAACAACAGCACGGGATCGAGCGTCCACGCGCTTGCGAGCTCACTCCACGTTCGCGGCCCGGCGAGCGCGGCACCGTCCACATGGGCGAGCGGCGGCAGCAAGGGCAGATCGAGGAGCGTGGTCATGAGGCGAAGAGCTTAGTCGCCGCGAGGCACGAGGTAGATCAGCGCGAAGAGCGGGAGCCAGAACCACACGGCGAAATACCGAAAGAACGCGTTGTCCGCGACGTCCGAGAAACGGTGGGGCCGGATGCCTTTGCGAAACGAAAGCGCGAGCAAGAGTCCGGTTTCCACGAGCGTGCTGAAGACGTGCAGGCTGTGAAACCCCAGCATCACCCAGAGCATCGAACCGTAGAAGTGGTCATCCCACCGCACCTCCAGCGCGCCAAACTCGAACATGCGCACGAGGAGAAACGTGAACTCCAGCGCAAAGAGCACGCCGAGCCAGCGCTGCATCGGCTGCAGGTCGAGCCGCTCGGCGGCGCGTTTGCATAGCGCGTTCGGCACGATCATGGCGAGGAGCAGCAGCGTGTTCGCGATACCGAAGCCGAGGAGCGGCGGCGCGAAGCGCGGCGGCGGCCAGTCGTCGGCGAGATTCATACCGTAGAGATAGCTCGCCATCAGCACTGCGAAGATGGAGCCCTCGATCGCGATGAAACCCCACGTGCCCCAGCCGAGCACGGTCCGCGAGCCGAACGCGAAGTCCGGCAGCTTCGAGGCGTCGAGATTCTGACGCGGTTCGCTCATGGGTTTTCGTTTTCCTTTCCTTCGTCGCGATCTGCGGCGGGGTGTTTCGGCCACAGCCAGACAGCGACGCTCACGGTCAGAGCCACAAAGGCCACCGGCACGACCCAGAGGGAAAAGATCGAGCCGAAGAACATCAGCATCACGGCCACCGCCGCGAAAAACGGCCAGATCGACGCGCCGGGAAATGCCGTGCGGTGATCCGGTTCGGCGTTCACGAGTGTGGTCACGACCGCTTCGGTCACGTCGTCGTCGATGCCCGTGACGACTGGGTCGCCCGGCTGGCGCGTCCAGAGCGGGTAGCGCGAGTTCACGATCGGCGGATGATGGAAGTTGTAGATCGGGGCCGGCGACGACGTGCCCCACTCGAGCGTGTCGGCAGCCCACGGATTGTCGGGTGCGCGCGGTCCGCGCTTCAGGCTCCACCAGACGTTGACCAGAAACGCCGCCACGCCGAGGCCGAGGATCGCCGCGCCGATGCTCGCGAGCACGTTCAGAGGCTGCCAGCCGGTGCTCTCGAGATAGGTGTAAACCCGCCGCGGCATGCCCTCGAGCCCGAGTTGATGCATCGGGAAGAACGTCAGGTTGAAGCCGATGAACATGAGCCAGAAGTTAACGTGGCCGAGCTTCTCGTTCAGCATGCGGCCCCACAGCTTCGGGAACCAGTAGTAGAGCGCGCCGAAGATCGGAAACACCGCCCCGCCGATCAGCACGTAGTGGAAATGGGCCACCACGAAATACGAGTCGTGCACCTGGTAGTCGAACGGCACCGCCGCGACCATCACGCCCGTGAGTCCGCCGAGCACGAAGATGAAGATAAACCCAAGCACCCACCACAGGGGCATGCGCAGCCGCAGCCGGCCGTTCCACAAGGTCGCGATCCACGAAAACACCTGCACGCCGCTCGGGATCGCGATGAGCATGCTGATGGCCGCAAACACGCTCAGTCCGATTTGCGGCAGCCCGGTCGTGAACATGTGGTGCACCCACAGTCCGAAACCGAGAAACCCCGTCGCCACATAGGCCACTACGAGCGCCGGATAGCCGACGATCGGACGCTGGGAAAACGTGATCAGCAACTGCGCCACCACGCCCGTCGCCGGGATGAAGATGATATACACCTCCGGGTGTCCGAAAAACCAGAACGCGTGCTGCCACAGCAGGGGATCGCCACCCTCGGCGGGGTTGAAGAAGTGCGTCCCCAAGAGTCGGTCGAGAATCAGGTAAACGCTCGCGACCTCCACCGACGGTATCGCAAACACGATCATGAACGATGTGACGAGCATCGCCCAAACGAACAGCGGCATGCGGCGCAACGTCATGCCCGGCGCACGCAGTTTGAAAATCGTGGCGATCAATTCCACCGCGCCGACGAGGGCGGAGATTTCCAAGAACGTGATGATCTCGGCCCAGAAATCCATGCGCTTGCCCGGCGAAAATTCTGGTCCCGCGAGCGGCACATAGGCGAACCAGCCCGCGTCCGGCCCGATATCCAGCACGAACCCGGCATAGAGCAGCACGCCGCCAAATAGATAAATGAAGTAGCCGAACGTGTTGAGCCGCGGAAACGCCAGGTTGCGTGTGCCGATCATCAGCGGCACGAGGTAAATGCCGAGCGCCTCCACCATGGGGACGGCGAACAGGAACATCATCGTCACCCCGTGCATGGTGAAGATCTGGTTGTAGCGATCCGCGGTGAGGAAGGCGTTCTCCGGATCCGTGAGCTGAATGCGCATCAGCGCCGCGAGCACGCCGCCGATGAGGAAGAACACAAATGCCGTCACGATGAAGCGGCGGCCGATCTCCTTGTGATCGGTCGAAGTCAACCAGCCGTAGAAGCCCGGCGGGCGCGACCACGTGCGGGTGAGTCGTTCGCGGTCGGCGTTCACTCCGGGCGCACGCGGTCCGCTGCTCGGCAATGCCGGAGCGCCGTGCGGATGCGGCTCAGGCCGCTGTTTTGGATCGGGCGTTTCCATGTCAGGTCCAGCGCGGAAGCAGATAAATGGCCCCGTAGATCGGCAGCCACGCGAGCACCACGAAATACCAATACACGCCGTTCTCACTCACATCGGCGAAGCGTCTCCCGGAGACAGGCTTCGTAAACACCAGGGCGAGCAGCACGAGTGAGTCGAGCAGGTCGGTCACCAGGTGCGCCGTGTGAAATCCGAGGAGTGTCCACACGATTGAGCCGTAGGCGTTGTCACTCCAGCGGCAGTTGAGCGCGCCGAACTCGAAGGTGCGGACCACGCAGAAAGCCAGCGCGAACAACACCGAGACGCTCAACCAGCGCCGCACGCCCGCGAGGTCGTAGCGCTCGGCGGCTTTCTTGTAGAGCTGGTTGGGAACGCAACTGGCCAGCAGGATGAGCAGATTCAGCGTGCCGAAGGTCAGGTCTGGCGGCGCGGAGGCGAGCGGCCACGTGTCGGCGCGGCCGCGCAGATACAGATACGTCGCGAGCAGGGCGGCGAACATCGTGCCCTCGATCGCGATCACGCCGAAGGTGCCCCACCACATCGGGCTCCTCGATCCGAAGGCGTGGTCCGGAAGTTGGGCCACGTCCAAGGTGCGCGACGCAGATTTCACCGCTCGCCTCCTTTTGGCCAAAACCAGCAGACCAGCGTCACAAAGACCGGTCCGAGTCCCCACGGCACCGCCCAAGGCGTGAAGATCGACCCGATGAAAAGTCCCGTCACGGCAATTGCGGCGAGCAGGGGCCAGAGGCTCGGTCGCGGAATCGTGGCGCGATGATCCGGGCTCGCGTCCACCAAGTGCGTGACCAGCACCTCGCGCCGGGAGATGTTCAGACCCGAGACGTGCGCGGGCTCGCCAGGGGTCCACATGGCATAGCGCCCATGCACGACCGGCACTTGCGAGAAGCTCGGTGATTGAGGTGGCGACGGCACACTCCACTCCAATCCGTCGCCCTTCCACGGATCCGCGGGCGCGGGCGCAGCCCAGAGCAGCGACGCGAGCACGTTCCAGGACATCACCAGGAGGCCCGCGGCGAGCACGCCAGCGCCGAGGCTCGAGAGCAGGTTCAACTCGGCCCATCCGGTTGATTCGAGGTAGGTGTAGACGCGCCGGGGCATGCCTTCGAGTCCCAGCAGGTGTTGCGGGAAAAACGCCGTGTGAAATCCCACGAACACCAGGGCGAAGCTCCACCGGCCCAGCCGCTCGCACAAGAGCCTGCCGGCCAGCTTGGGAAACCAGTGATGCAACGCGCCGAGCAGCGGGAAAACCGCGCCGCCGATGAGCACGTAGTGAAAGTGTGCGACGACAAAGTAGGTGTCGTGCACCTGTTCGTCGAACGGCTCTGCCGCCACCATCACGCCGGTGAGCCCGCCCATGACAAACGTCGCGATGAACCCCAGGATGAAGAGCATCGCGGTGGTGAAGCGCGGCCGGCCGGCCCACAAGGTGGCGAGCCAGCAGAAGATCTGCACGCCGCTCGGGATCGCGATCAGCATGCTCGCCGCCGAGAAGATGTTCTGACCGAGCCTCGGTAGGTCGGTCGTGAACATGTGGTGCACCCAGAGGCTGAAACCGAGAAATCCCGTGGCGATGAGGGAGAGCACCACGGCCGGGTAGCCGATCATCGGCCGGCGGGTGAGTGTCACGAGCATCGCAGACAAAAGGCCGGTCGCCGGGATGAAGATGATGTAGACTTCGGGATGGCCGAAAAACCAGAACAGGTGCTGCCACAGCAGCGCGTCGCCGCCTTCGGCCACGTTGAAAAAGTGGGTTCCGACCAGCCGGTCCATGATCAGCATCGCACTCGCGAGCGCCACCATCGGCATCGAGAACACCACCATGAACGACGCCACCAGCATCGCCCACACGAACAGCGGCATGCGCATCAAGGTTATGCCTACCGTGCGGAATTTGAAGATCGTGGTGATCAGATTCACCGCGACGAGCAACGCTGAGAGCTCGGTAAACGTGACCAGTTGCGCCCAGAAGTCCGTGCGTTTGCCCGGCGAGAACTCCGGTCCTGCGAGCGGCACATAACTGAACCACCCGGTCTCTCCGCCCGTGTTGGCCAGGAACGCGGCGAAGATCATCAACCCGCCCGCGAGATAGATCCAGTAACTGAAGGCGTTGAGCCGGGGGAACGCCACGTCCTGGGCGCCGATCATCAACGGCACGAGATAAAGACCCATCGCCAGCATCACCGGCACGGCGAAGAGAAACATCATCGTCGAGCCGTGCAGGGTGAAGAGTTGCGCGTAGAGGTCCGGCCCGATCAGTCCGCTCTCCGGCCGGCTGAGCTGGAGCCGCATCAAGGCGGCCAGCACTCCACCGAGGGCGAAGAACACCATCGCGGTCACGAGGAAGCGGCGGCCGATCTCCTTGTGATCGACCGAGGAGAGCCAGCCGCGAACTCCTCGCGGACGCAGCCACGCGCTGACTCGGGCACGATCCAGCGGACTCTCGGGGCAGGGTGCGGCGGCGATCATCGCAGGCTCTCCAGGTAATCGAGCAACGGATGCAGCTCGTCCGCCGGGAAGGCGTGCGGCGGCATGTGGTTGCCCGGCTTCACGGTCTGCGGGTCGAGGATCCAGCCGGCGAGATTTCCGCGCGTGTTGGGCAGCGTCGCCGCGCCCAGGGTGCGGCGGCTCGCCAGATGGGTGAGATCCGGACCCGCCCGGCTCGCGGCAGTGGTGCCGCGAACGGTGTGGCACATGATGCAGGTGCTGCCCAGGAACACTTCGCGGCCGCGGATCTGCGAATCTGTTTCCGGCTCGGCGGCCGGGCGCCGCTGCTCGGCGAGCCACGTCTGGAATTCCTCTTCCGGATGCGCGACCACGACGATGCGCATGAGCGCATGCTGCAGCCCGCAGAACTCCGCACACTGGCCTTCGTAAACGCCCGGCCGGTCAGCCTGGATCCACAGGTTGTTTTCCCGGCCTGGGATCAGATCGCGTTTCCCATGCAAGTTCGGGACCCAAAAACTGTGGATCACGTCGGCGGAAAACAGCCGCAGGTGCACCGGGCGGCCGACGGGGATGTGAATCTCGTTGGCGGTGTGAAACTCGTTCGAGGGTGTGGCGTCCTCGTAACGCACGTCCCACCACCACTGGCGACCGGTCACGGTGAGCGTGAGCGGATTCTTGGTTTCAAGCGAAGCGAGCTGTCGTTCCGCGTAGAGTGTCGCGCCCATGAACCACGCGAGCACGACCACGGTCGCCGCCACGGCCACCGCGATGATCGTGACGACGCGTTTGCGTGCGGGCTCCGGCAGATCCTGGGTGTCCGGTGCGGGATGGTGTTTCACCAGCGCGAGCACGAGCGCGCCCATCACGAGCCCGAACACAATCGTGCAGCCCCAGAGCAACTGCTGCCAAAGGATGTCGATCTGTCCGGCCTGCGGGCCCGCGGGATCGAGGGCCGAGTGCGGTCCCACGCGCGTGCAACCCGTCAGGGCGGCGAGCAACGCCAGCGTCCACCCGGTGAGAATGACAGGGCCTCGCCGCATCGTGAGCCTTCAAGCTCCGGGCGCGCCGGATTGCTGGGGTGACTGGGGCTGGGTGCTTTGCGGCGGCTCGCGATCCTTGAGCCCGTCGTCGCGGCCGGGACTCGCGGCCTTGGGGGCGTTGCCGCTCAACGTCTGCACGTAGGCGGTGATCTGCCAGACTTGCTGATCCGTGAGTCGGCCGCGAAACGCCGGCATGCCGTTCGGCCGACCTTCGACGATCGAGGCGAAGATCTGATCGGCTTCGCCGCCGTAGATCCATGCCTCATCCATCAACGGCGGCCCGATGCCGCCGCCCCCGTTGAAGTGACACCCGATGCAGTTGAACCAGGTGTAGAGCCGCTGTCCTTCCGCGATCGCGTGAGCGTTGTTCGCATAGGGATTCTCGACCGGAGGCGGAGGTGGTCGCGTTCCGGGAAAAAGATCGCTCACCGCAACAGACTCGGAGCGGACGGAAGCGGGTGTTTCACGAAACCGCCGCTCCTCGCGCGCGCACCCGGCGAGCAGCGCCGCCGCGAGAGTTCCCCACGCGAGTGGCACTCGCCAGCTCGTGTCACTGCGCGTGTATCGCTGCATGGCGCGCCTCCTCTTTCAGATCGGGAACAGGGTCGACGCGCGGCACGCCATACTCGTTCAGGATGCGTTCGATGTCTGCCGCGCGGCGGATGAGCGCGGCGTCGATCTCGTCGCGCAGCGCCTGGTTTCTGCGCGACACACCGACGGCGATCGAGAACACGAAGCGCAGCGTTCCGCAGTCGCACGGTTCCACCGGATCGACGAGCAACCGCTCCTGCTGTCGCTGCGCGAAATAACCCGCCATCGGTCCCCACGCGACCGCCACATCCACTTCGCCGGTCGCTACGGCTTTCACGATTGCGGACGGTGGGCTGTCCTCCGCGTAGTCGCCAAACAGGGTGTAGCCGCGGATGTTTTCCACGAGTCCGCGATTCGCGAGCGCGTGTGCGGGCGGGGTGTTGATGCCATCGTCGCCCGCGAGCTGCACGCCGATGCGCAGACGCCGCAGCGCGGGATCGTCGAACGACGTGACCTGCGCCGCCTCTGCCCGCCGCACGAAGACATAGCTCGACGTGTAGTAGGGCCTCGTCGTCAGCACGCGTTCGAATCCGGCGGGCACGCCGATCACCACGTCGGCGCGACCCGAGCCGACGGTCTCGCGGAAAAAGCCGCGGCGCTGCGGCCACCACATGTAGTCGATGCGGGCGTTCAGTTCTTCGCCGAGGATTTCGGCGATGCGGTTTTCGAAACCCTCGAGCCGCTCGTTGGAAAACGGCAGGTTGTTGGGATCGGCCGCCACGCGGATCACGCGTTCTTCTTCCGCGCGCACGAGCGTGCAAAGTCCCAGCGCGAGCAGCGCCGCCGCGGTGCTGCGCCACCACCATGCGCTTTCACGGCAGACGGAAAACATAGAGCATTCCTCCTGGAGTGGTGTGTTCGGGCAGATCCTTCATCGCGTTGACGAATCCGAGTGCGCCCGTGCCATCGCGCGGGTCGAGCTGGCCCGCCACGACCGCGCCCGCCCATCCGCCGACGCCGGATAAGATCGCGACGTATTGGCGTCCGTCCGGGCCGCGATACGTCACCGCTTGCCCGATGATGCCGGAGCCGCACTTGAATTTCCACAGCTCCTCGCCCGTGCGCGCGTGCACCGCTTTGAACCAGCCGTCCATCGTGCCGTAAAAGGCCACGTCTCCCGCGGTCACGACCGTGCCGCTCCAGACGGGAAACTTCTCCTTGATCGACCACACGACCTTGCGCGCGATCGGGTCCCACGCCTTGAATTCGCCGCGATGGCCGCCCGGCCCGGCGTGCATGCGCACCTCCGCACCGACGAAGGGCGTGCCGGCGATGTAGTTCGCCTCCATCGGCTCCATGTCCATCGTCAGGTTCTGGTGCGGGATGTAGAGCCAGCCCGTGCGCGGGGAAAACGCCGAGGGCTGCCAATCCTTCGCGCCCGGCGCGGGCGGCGCGATGTCGCGCACGACCTTGCCGAGTTTCGGCTCCTTCTCCTTCACGTGCGCGGGCCGTCCGGTTTTCAGATCGATGTGCGTCGTCGTCGTGTTGTAGGCGAAGTGATCCGCGGAGATGACCTCGCCGGTGGCGCGGTCCATCACGTAAACGAAGCCGTTGCGCTCCGGCCGGAGCAGGACTTTGCGCAGGCGGCCGTCGAGCTCGAGATCGACGAGCACGTTTTCGTTCACTCCGTCCCAGTCGTAAAGATCGTGCGGGCTGAACTGATATGCCCAGCGCGCCTGGCCGGTGTCGGCGTCGCGGGCGAAGATGCCGCAGGTCCACTTGTTGTCACCGGGCCGCTGCTCGGGATTCCAAG
The DNA here is from genome assembly GCA_023410155.1 of Verrucomicrobiota bacterium. Taxonomy (GTDB): domain Bacteria; phylum Verrucomicrobiota; class Verrucomicrobiia; order Opitutales; family Opitutaceae; genus Opitutus. The sequence continues at coordinate 18,844 of JAEYQF010000062.1, forward strand.
GTCCGGGGTTCCCGGTGCCGTAGTAGATCAGGTTCAACTCCGGATCGTAGGAGATCCAGCCCCACACCGTGCCTCCGCCAATCTTCCAATGGTCCGGCGGCCAGGTCGTCACGCCCAGATCCTTGCCCCGGTCAGCCTCGTAATGCGGCCGAAAATCCGGGCCGATCAACACGTCCGCATCCGGTCCGGTGCTATAGGCGGTCCAGGCCAGCTCGCCGGTCTTCGCGTCCAGCGCCTTCAACCAGCCGCGCACGCCGAACTCGCCGCCACTGTTGCCCACGTAAACTTTCCCGCGGGCGACGAGTGGCGCCATCGTCATGCTCTCGCCCTTGTTGATGTCGCCGACCTTGGTCTTCCACACTTCGGCGCCGGTCGCCGCATCCACTGCGACGGTGTGCGCATCGAGTGTGTTGTAGAAGATTTTGCCGTCCCAATACGCCGCGCCGCGATTCACGACATCGCAGCACGCCACGCCTTGCGCAGCGCGGGAGGGCTTCGGATCGTAGCGCCATTTCACCGCGCCGTTGTTCGAGAGATCGAGCGCGTAAAGATAGTTCGGGAAAGGCGTGACGACATACATCGTGTCGCCGACGACGAGCGGCGCCGCTTCGTGCCCGCGCACCAGACCGGTGGAAAACGTCCACGCCACCTGGAGGTTCTTCGCATTCTCGACGGTGATCTCGCTCAGTTCGCTGTAGCGTGTGTTCGCGTGGTTCTTCGACGCCATCAGCCACTGCCCGTCGTCTTGCGCCTGCGCGAGAGCTGCACCTGCTGCGGCGATTCCCCCTAGCAAAACCGACAGCGATCGGAGGGGGTGTCGCAGCGCGCGCATCGCACTGAACATAGTCGCACGCCGGCACTTGACGCCACCGGGCTACGGACCAAATCGGCGTGGAGAAATGCCTCATCCTCGCTCGGCGAAACCAGCAGCGCGTGCCGGTGGCTCCCGCGTGCGGCTCGAGTCGCATCAAAGCGCGGACCGAGTCACGCCAAGGTGCGGACCGGGTCACGCCAAGGTGCGGACCGAGTCACGCCAAGGTGCGGACACGGTCGCGCCACGATGCGGACAGGGTTGCGGAAGAATCACCGCTCCTTTGTGGCTCTGTGGTTCAGACAGGAGCGCAAAAATCACGCGGATTTCCGCGCGAGAACTTCGGCAGTGAGGCGGTCGAGATTTTGCTCGTTGGCCGGCGTCACGATGTGCGCGATGCGTTTGGCGACTTCGGGGTGCTCGAAAATTTGCACCCACTCGACGAGCGTGCCGTGGCCGGTGGGCGTGAAGGTGATCGTCAGCCGATACTGTGGCCCGGACACGTGCTGGATCACGAGGCGACGAGCCGGGTCGATCTCGGCAAACTCGCTCTCGTTGGGAAACGTCGCGCCTTCGGGTCCGTGCATCGTGTAGGACCATTTTCCACCTAGGCGGAAGTCGAAGGCGTGAAACGTGTTGGTGAAGCCGGCGGGCCCCCACCAGCGGGCAAACCGCTCCGGATCGCGAAACGCCGCAAAGATCTCCTCTGCACTCGCGGCGATTTCGCGACGGGTCGAAAACACGGGTGGGGAGGCGGGAGTGGTCATCGGCAGGAGGGATTGCTCTGCTTCAACGCGTGACGCGGTTGCGGCCGGACAACGAGAGGAAAAGCGTTTTCATTCGGGTCCGGGCGGGGTAGCGTGCGCAAACTCACGTTCTCCCCATGAGCCAATCCTCTCCCGGCAAAAAGGTGCTTCCGGCGAAAGAGCGCGACGCGCTGCTCGAGACCCTGCAGGCGCGCTTCGAGAAGCATGCGCAGCGTCATCCCAAGCTTGCGTGGGCGGAGGTGAGGAAACGTCTCGAGTCTGCCGCACCCGCGAAGCTGTGGTCGCTCGCGGAAATGGAGCGCACGGGCGGCGAGCCCGATGTGGTGTCGCGCGACGCGAAGTCGGGCGAACTCGTGTTCATCGATTGCGCGGAGCAGAGCCCGGCCGGACGCCAGAGTCTGTGCTACGACGAGGAGGCGCTCGAGAGCCGCAAGACGTTCAAGCCCGAGGGCAGCGCGGAGGGCCTGGCGGCGTCGATGGGCGTGGAGCTGCTCGACGAGGAAGGCTACTTCGGTTTCCAGCGTATCGGAGAATTTGATACAAAAACGTCGAGCTGGCTGAAGACGCCGGCCGAGATCCGCGAGCGGGGTGGGGCGATCTTCGGCGATCGCCGGTTCGGCCGCGTGTTCATCTACCACAACGGCGCGGAGTCCTACTACAGGGGACGCGGCTTTCGCGCCGTGCTGCGAATCTGAGCGCGGCGGCAAGGGCCCGAAGGCAGCGACGGAGCGTTTTCATGGGGCAGGCCAAGACGCATCCACCGCGGAAGCGGACCGGGTGTGACACGGCGTGTGCAGATCGCGCGCCCCTGCTCGCGCCCGCCCGGTGATCACGCCTGCGCTCCAGCGCGGGAAATCCGGGGGAACGCCAGCGCGATCGCTGCGGCCCCGAGCGCCACCGCGCCCGAACCGATGAACAGCCAGCGATAGTTCTGCCAGGTGTCGAAAACCCAGCCTCCCACCAGCGGCCCGAAAGCCATGCCGATCGAGGACAACATCGTCGCCGCGCCAAACACCGCGCCCATGATTCTCTGGCCGAAATACTCGCGCGCCAGCACGGCGTAGAGCGGCATCACGCCGCCGTAAGCCACGCCGAAAACGATCGCCAGCGCGTAGAATTCCGCGGCCTCGCGAATCGTGGCGTAGGTGGCGATCGAGAGCGCTTGCAGGACGAGTCCTGCGACGATCACACGTTTCGCCCCCAGCCGGTCGGCGGCGACGCCGAAGAGCAGACGCCCGCCGAGTCCCGCGAGTCCTTCGATGCTATAAACGCTCACCGCGGTCATCGTCGAAAGCCCGCAGAACTGCGCGTAGCTCATCATGTGAAAGATCGGCCCCGAGTGCGCGGCGCAGCAGAGGAAGAACGTGCCGCCCAACACCAAGAACTGCGGCGAGAGCAGCGCGCGTTGCAGCGACATCTCTTCCGCGCGTGGCGCCGGCTGCGTGCCTTCGACCGTTGCGCGACCCGTGAGGCCGCCCGCGGGCGGATTGCGGACGAGCAGCGCCGCCGGGATCAACACGCACCACGCACCGACGCCGATCATCGCCATCGCTGTGCGCCAGTCGTAGTGCGTGATCAACCAGCCGGCGAAGGGCGACACGGTGAGCGGCGCCATGCCCATGCCCGCGGACACGAGCGACACGGCGAGACCGCGCTGCGTATCGAACCACGCCGTAACCGCCGCGATCGTGGGCGCGAAAAACGCGCCGGCCGACAAACCCACGAGCACACCGTAGCCGATTTGAAACGTGAGCAGCGAGGTCGCCCGACTCGCGAGCGTGAGCCCTGCGCCGAGCAGCAACGCTCCGCACAACACCACGCGGCGCACGCCGAACCGATCGCTCAACGCGCCCCACGCAAAACCCGCGACGCCCATCACGAGAAAATCGATCGTCATCGCCGCCGAAATCGCCGCGCGGCTCCAGCCGGTGGCCTCGGAGATCGGGCCGAGAAAAACCGCCAGCGAAAACATCGCGCCGATCGCGACGCAGCCCATGAGGCCGCCGAGCGCGACCATGATCCAGCGGTAGGAGGAGTTCATAACGGGCGAGGTGAAATTTGATGGCGTTTTAAGCTCCAACGAGCGAGCCCGCAAAAATCGGACAGCGTTTCATGAAGGCACGGAGAGATGTCGCGAGACCCGCTGTCGGGGCGCGTCGCGCTTCGCCTGGAATCGCGTGCGCACAAAAAAGACCCGCCTCGGTGAGTCGGGCCTTTGGAGAAGCGTAGAATGTTGGTGGCGTCAGTTCTTCACCACGAAGCCGTCGGCGGTGACGGTGCCGGCCGTGACCTTGACCTTCTTGGAGCCGGCGTAGATCGCGACGATGAACTTGCCCTTCTTCTTATCGAGGCCCCAGTTGCCGCGGTATTTCTGTTTCTTGTCGTTGAACGGCGAGTAGGTGAGCACCTTGGTCCAGGAGGCGGAGGTCGAGGTGCGGCGATAGAGGGTGATCAGCTTGGTCGACTTCTTGTAGACGAGGCGCACGTAGACCTTCTTGGCGGTGGTCGATTTCGCAGGACCATCGCTCTCCTTGCCCTTCTGGATGTGGAAGGTGTCGATCCAGCGCTTGCCCTTCTGCTGATACAGCTCGACGCCGCACATGTTGTCGTAGGGCTTCGCGGAGTTGGCGATCGCGGCGCCGACCCACGCCTCACCCGACTTGGCCTTGTTCTCGAGGGTGAGCTGCATTTCCCAGTTTTCCGTCACCTTCGGCAACGGCTTCGTGAGGATGAGGTGACCGCCGGTGTCCTTCGATTTGGAGGACGTGACGAGGTTGAGCTTGCCGTTCTTCGGCGTGAGCTTGCCCTTGTTTTCGGTGACGTGCTTCCACTTCGAATTCAGCTTCGTGGAAGTGAAGTTGTCTTTGAAGGTCGTCACCGCGCTGGCGGCGGTCACGGACGCGCAAAGAAGGCCCAGGATAAGGAAGAAGCGGGAGCGTAGGGTCATGGTTGTGGTTCGTTGAAGTGGAGCGCTGCAATGCGCGAAACCCGGCCGGCAGAGCTCGCCCGCGTGTGCGTGGAAGCGCGGAGCGGCGGCGAGCATGGGGATCGTCAGTCGGTTGGCAAGAGCCCGCGCATTGAGGCAGTGAACATGCAACAGCGCGCCGCGTGCGGATTGCGTCGCACGACAAAACGGCGTTTGAACTGCGGCGTGAAACGCTTCCGCCATTTCCTCATGCCTGCTGCTCTCGCGTTGGCATTGATGGCGATTTGCGGTGCACGCGGGGCGACGACGGAGCTCACGATCGCTGCGGCGTCGGATCTGAAGTTCGCGCTCGATGAACTCGCGACGGAGTTTCGCGCGGCGCATCCAGAGATCGGCGTGAGGATCACCTACGGCTCTTCGGGAAACTTCTTTGCCCAGCTGCAGAACCGTGCGCCCTTCGACTTGTATTTCTCAGCCGACATCGACTATCCGCGAAAACTTGCCGTCGCTGGCCACGCGCTCGACGGGGACGTGTTTTCCTATGCGGTCGGCCGCCTCGTGGTGTGGGTGCCGGCGACTTCGCCGATCGATGTCGAGGCGCTGGGTATCCAGTCTTTGGTGACGCCCGGAGCGAGAAAGGTGGCGATCGCGAATCCGCGGCACGCGCCTTACGGAGTTGCGGCGGTCGCGGCAATGCGCTCGCTCGGCGTTTACGATGCAGTCGAGCCGCGGTTGGTGTGGGGCGAGAACATCGCGCAGACCGCGCAGTTTGTGCAAAGCGGCGCCGCGGACATCGGGATTGTGGCGCTGGCGCTTGCAGTGGCGCCGCAGATGCGTGAGGCGGGACGCTTTTGGGAAATCCCCCTCGAGAGTTATCCGCGCATGGAGCAGGGCGGCCTGATTCTGAAATGGACACGATCGCCCGAAGCGGCGCGGACGTTTCGCGACTTCGTGCTCGGCGAACGCGGGCGTGCCATCTTGCGTCGCTACGGTTTCTTTCTGCCGGAGAAAAACTGAACCATGGACTGGTCCGCGATCTGGTTGAGCCTCCGTTTGTCCGCCTGCACGACGCTGGTGTTGCTCGTGCTGGGGCTGCCGCTGGCCTTCTGGCTCGCACACACGCGGTGGCGCGGGAAGTTCCTCATCGAGGCACTCGTCGCGCTGCCGATCGTGCTCCCGCCAACGGTGCTCGGCTTTTATGTGCTGATGGCAATCGGCCCGCTGAGTCCGCTCGGAAAATTCTACGAATCGCTCTTCGGCCAGCGGTTGCCGTTCACGTTTCAAGGTCTGCTCGTCGCGTCGGTGCTCTACAGTCTGCCGTTTGCGGTGCAGCCGTTCGCGAGCGGATTCGCGGCGGTGGACCGGCGATTGCTGGAAGCTTCGTGGAGTCTCGGCGTGAGCCGGCCTGCGACGTTTTTCCGCGTGGCGCTGCCGCTCGCGTGGCCGGGCGTGCTCACGGGCATGGTGCTGAGTTTCGCGCACACCGTCGGTGAGTTCGGCGTGGTGCTGATGATCGGCGGCAACATCCCCGGACACACGCGCACGGTCTCGATCTCGATCTACGACGAAGTGCAGGCGCTCGACTACGCGGCGGCGAACCAGACGTCGCTCGCGCTGCTCGTGTTCTCGTTTGCGGTGCTCGCTGTCACCTACGGACTGCAGCGAAAAATCATCCACGTATGGCCGACGCGTTGATCGCACGCTTCACGAAGCGCTTTTCCGGCGCCACGATCCGCGGCGAGCTGCAACAAAGCGCACGCGGGCACGGCGTCACCGTGCTCTTCGGCCCCTCCGGCTGCGGAAAAACCACCGTGCTGCGCTGTCTCGCGGGACTCGAGACGCCCGAGGAGGGCACGATTCAGTTTGGCGACGAGACGTGGTTCGACGCCACGCGCGGCGTGCAGCTCACGCCGCAGCAACGCGGCGTCGGTTTCGTGTTTCAGGATTACGCGCTGTTTCCGCACCTCACCGTCGCGGGCAATGTGGGTTACGCGCTGCGCGGAGGAAGTGCCGACGAACGCCGTCGCCGCGTGCGCGAGTTGCTGGAGCGTTTCGAACTCACGACGCACGCCCAAAAACATCCCCGCGAACTCTCCGGCGGACAACAGCAGCGCGTCGCGCTCGCGCGCGCGCTTGCGGCGCGACCGAAACTCCTGCTGCTCGACGAACCGCTCTCCGCGCTCGATGCCGCGATGCGCGAGCAAGTGCGCGGCGAACTGCGCCAGTCGCTCGCCGCCTGCGATGTGCCGGTGTTGCTCGTCACACACGATCGCGAGGAAGCGCTCGTGCTCGGCGATTCGCTCGTGGTCATGAGCGAGGGGGCGGTGCGGCAAAGCGGACCTGTGCTCGAAATTTTCAACCGTCCCGCCGATGCCGAAGTCGCGCGCATCGTGCGGGTGGAGAACGTGGTGCGCGGTCGCGTGCTCGCCGTGCGCGACGGACTCGCAACCGTGGAAGTGGGCGCCGCGCAGCTCACGGCCGTGGCGCCGCCGCAGGTCGCGGGTGATGTGCTGGTGAGCATCCGCGGTGAGGATGTGATTCTCCAGCGCGAGGCCGGCGGCGTGAGCAGCGTGCGCAACGCGCTCACCGCGCGCGTGGTGTCGGTGCGTGCCGGCAGTCCGTTGTATTCGGTCGAACTCGATGCAGGTTTCCCGCTGCGCGCGTTCATCACGCGTCCGGCGTGCGAAGACCTGAAGCTCGCGCCCGGCGCTACCGTGACCGCGCTCGTCAAAGCGCCGGCCGTGCATCTGATCGCGCTGAATCACTGACGCGGCGTCGCGGCACACCGATCTCCACCC
>JAEYQF010000142.1 GCA_023410155.1 Verrucomicrobiota bacterium
ACTTCGGGTCGGCCGACAAGCCCGACCGCACGCACCTGCGCAAGTTGAAGCGGCTCGTGAAGCGCACCAACACACCCTGGCTCTCCGACCATCTTTGCTGGGGCAGTGTCGACGGCACCTACACGCACGACCTGCTGCCGATGCCCTATACTTTCGCCGCCGCGCGCCGCACTGCGGAGAAGATCAAGATGGTGCGCGATTATCTGGAGATCCCGATCTGCGTGGAAAACGTCAGCAGCTACGCCGAGTTTCACGCGAGCGAGATGACGGAGTGGGAGTTTCTGAGCGAAGTCGTCGAACTCGCCGACTGCGGGATTCTCCTCGACGTGAACAACATCTACGTGTCGTCGCGCAATCACGATTTCGATCCCTACACCTACATCGACGCGCTCCCGCATCACCGCGTCGGCCAGATGCACATCGCGGGACACACGAAGTTCGAGAAATACATCCTCGATACGCACGACCACCCCGTGCTCGACCCGGTGTGGAAACTCTACGCCCATGCGACCCGACGCTGCGGCGTCACCGCCACGCTCCTCGAGTGGGACGACAAGATCCCCTCCTTCGACGAAGTGCACAACGAGGCGCTCAAGGCCAATGAGTTCATCGACGGGGCGAAGGCGCATGCCCGCAAAACGAAATCGAAATAATCTCGTTTCGCGTGTCGCCGCTCCGGGCGCCCGCGTGCGGTCCCTGGCGGAGCTGCGCGAGTTTCAGCGCACCTTTCAGAGCGGAGTCGTGCGTCCGCTCGATCGTGATTATCGCGCGCAGCGCACGTGGAGCGACGGCCGCTCCACGGCGGAGTTTGCCGCGTCGTTCATCAAGCCCGGCCCGCAGCTCGCGCCCGTCGAGCGGCTCGAGATCTACAACCGCGTTTACTGGTTTCGCCTGCTCGATTCCTTCTACGAAGACACGCCGCTCCTCCGCGCTGCGCTGGGGGAGCGGAAATTTCGCGCCCTCGCGCAGGCGTATCTCGAGAAATATCCGTCAGGCAGTTTCACCCTGCGCAACCTCTGCGAGCGTCTGCCGCTCTTCCTCCGCCGCGAACCGCATTGGGCCGCGCCCCATGGCGCGCTCGCCCGCGACCTGGCTCGTTTCGAATGGGCGCAGACCGTGGCGTTCGATGGCGAGGAGCGGCCCGCGATCTCGCCGGAGGAGATCGCTGCCGTGCCGCCTTCGCGACTGCGGCTCGCGTTGCAGCCGTATGTGACGCTGCTTGATCTCGCGTATCCGGTCGACCACTACGCGCTCGCCGTGCGCGATCGTGAGTCGCTCCGCAGTGCGGCGAGCAACGTCGCCGTGCGCGGACCGGGTCGCGCCCGGGTGCGGACCGTGCCGCGCCCGAAGCCGGACCGAGTCTGGCTCGCGGTGCACCGCGTGAATCACCGCCTCTACTACAAGCGGCTCGACCGCTCCGCCTTTCGGATCCTCTCGGCGTTGCAAGCGGGCCAGCCGCTGGCGCGGGCGCTCGCCGCCGGGGGGCGAGGCGTCACCCCGGAGGCGGTGCAACAATGGTTCGCCGAGTGGATGGCACTCGGCTGGCTTTGCCGACGGGCGTGACGTTTTTTCTTTTCCTCCTTCAACTCCCATGAACCTCGCCGCCACCGCTACCAAGATCGAAACCGCTCTCACCAAAGCCGGCGAGTGGCTGCAGCCAGTCCTGCTGCTCCTCGTCCGCGTGTATTGGGGCTGGCAGTTTACGCTGACCGGGTGGAGCAAGCTTCTGCACCTGGGTCGCACCGAAAGTTACTTCGAGAGCCTCGGTCTGCCGCTCCCGATCGCGAGCGCGATCGCTGCTGGCCTGGCAGAGTGTGTGGGCGGATTGTTGCTTTTCGCCGGCCTGCAGGCGCGGATCACCTCGGCGGTGCTGGTGGTCGTCATGGCGGTCGCCTATCTCACCGCGGAGCGGATGGCGCTTGCCGGCCTCATCGGGATCTGGGGCGGCCCGGAGGACTTTGTGCGCTCAGGACCGTTTCTCTATTTGCTGACGGCCCTGCTGGTGCTCGCGTTTGGCCCGGGCAAACTCTCGCTCGACGCCCTGGTGCGGAAAAAGGCCTGAGTCGGTTCAGGGCCTTGGCTCTCTCCGTCTCGACTTACACCGCGGCAGCGCCGGCCGGCGAAGCAGGGCGCGGATTGAACAGCGATTCGTAGGCGTAGAGCACGGCGCCGAACAGCAGCGGCAGCGTGAAAACCACGCCGATGAAAAGGCCGATCAAGCCGAGCATCGCGAGAAACGCGCCGAGCAAGGCGACGAAGAACACGCGGAACCACTGCCGGGTCACCACGCGCCGGCTCACTTCGAGCGCCGCCCAGGGAGCGAGGCCCTTGTCGATCACGAGCACGAACGCGAACGCCCACGCGAGGGAGATGTAGGCAATCGCGATGACGCCCACCACCAGCAACGCGATGGACAGGCCCCCCAACGTGGGCATCTGCGCTCCGCTCTGCATGCCGATGAACGCCGAGGCGAAAGTCACGCCGAAGGTCGGGATCATGACCGCGATCGTCACTCCCGTGATGATGAGCGACGTCAACATCAGCGGCACGAAGGCGTGGGTGAAGCCGACGAAAAGATCCGAGAACTCGCGCGGCTGGCCGCGCATCTTGCCGAGGTAAAAATAATACAGGCCCGCGTAGATGGCGCCATTGGACACGATCCCGGCCAGCCCGCCGATGATCGGGATGGAGGCCAGCACGATCTGCATGATCATCACCAGCAGCGTCGCCGCCACCAGCGGCAGGAAGTTGTTCTTCCAAAGTTCGAAGCTGCGGCTCAGGCACTCGAAGACATCGATCTTCTCGGCGCGCGCATTCACGTCGGCGGCATAGGCCGCGATGTCGATCGGGCCGGTGGCCGTGGCCGGGCCTTGCGGGGCGGCGCTGGTTGGCGCGGCGCCCGGACCCGGCAGCGGGGTTGCCGGCGCGTGAGGGTCGAACTCTGGAAAATCGCCGAGACGCTTCCAGTCGTTTGTCCCGTGGAGCTTGGCCTGCGTATCCAAATTAGCCCTACCGGCGGCGATCCAGCCGCGAATCTGTTCCACCGTTGCCGGACCGTATTCCTTTCCGTCTCCGCCGATGATCGTGAACATGCGCGGGACCAAACATGACCGCGGGGGGTGCGTCAATGACGCGCAGCTGGCTGACAGCCATCGTCATCGGGCGGGGCCAACTGGATCTCGACGACCTCCGAGAGCTCTGAGAGTCTCCGCCCGACCTCGCATCCCACCGCGGGGCTTCACGCGTTTCCTCCCGCTTCTATGAAAAAGATTCGTGCCGGCGTGTTCGCTGGCTTTGCCGTGTGTGCTCTGCTCCGGGTTTGGTCGACGCCGCTCGCGGCGAACGATGAGCCGGTGCCGCTAAGCGCCGAGATCGCGAAGGCCGAGGCGGGCGACGTGCAGGCGATGGTCAACGTGGCGCAACACTACGCCTATGACCGCGACGACGCCCCGGCGGATTATTCGATCGCGCGCGGTTGGTATGAGAAGGCGGCGGCGAAAGGGAACAGCTTCGCGGCCTACCAGCTGGCGCAGTTTCATCGGGACGGCCGCGACGTGGAGCCCGACGTGGCCCAAGCCTTCCAATGGATGCAACGCGCCGCCCAAGCGGGCCTCGGAGCGGCCCAGTTTGATCTGGCCATCATGCACGAGGAGGGCACCGGCACGCGGAAGAATCTCGTGGAAGCGCTGAAGTGGTTCGTGAAAGCGGCAGAGCAGGGTGACGCTGAGGCGGCCTACCGTGCGGGCGTCGCTTATGCGGACGGCCGCGGCACGAAGCCGGACGTGATGTCGGCCATGCGTTGGCTGCAGCGTGCGGCGCACCACGATCACGAACAGGCGTGGGAGAAAATCGGCGAGTTGCGTGCGGCCGATCCGGAACTCGGCGCGAAGCTCCTCGCGGCGGCCGGTCCGGCGGTGAAACAAATTGTTGCCCGTGCCCAAGCAGGCGATGCCACGGCCCAGGTCGCGCTCGCAAAGAAACATGCCGAAGGAGAGGACGGTCTGCTCGTCGATGAAGCGGCGGCCCTCGTGTGGTGGCAGAAGGCTGCCGCACAGGGAAACGCCGAAGCGGAAGCCACGATGGGTATGTATTACCTGCTCGGCGATCGCGTTGAGCACGATCTGGAGCGCGCGAAGTCGTTGCTCCGAAACGCAGCGCAGAAGAAACATCCGGAGGCGTTTTATTGGTTGGGCATTGCGGCTGAGGATTACGGGGACCGGAACGTCGAAGAAGCTGCGCAGAATTTCCGACGCTCCGCCGAGCTTGGTCATGTGGAGGGCCAGACGCGCTGGGGTCAGATGCTGGAAGGCGGCGTCGGCGTGGAGAAGAATGAGGCGGAGGCGCTGACGTGGTATTTGAAAGCGGCGGAGCGGGGCGACGCCCGGGCCATGCTGCTGGGCGGTATTCTCGCCTCCACCGACGATCCCGCCGTGCGCGACTTGAACCTCGCGAGAAACTGGCTCGAGCGGGCGCGGGGGCGCGGGTTTTTCGACGCAGATGTCTATCTGGACGAGGTAAACTCGGTGCTGGAACAGGAGCGGCTTGCAAAAGAGATGCCGCCGCACGTGCCTGAAAATCTGCGTGCAGATTACATCGAAGCACGCGTGGGCGACGGGCCGAAAGCGACGGAGTTTGCGCAGCGCTACCTCGCCGGTCGCGACGGCTTGCCGCGCGATCCTGCGCAGGCGCTCGACTGGATGCGGCGTGCCGCGGAAGCCGGTGACCGGAAAGGCATGGAGCTGCTCGGCGATGCGTATTTGGAAGGCGTCATCGTGCCCAAGAACATCGACGAGGCCGTGCGTTGGTTGGGCCAATCCGCGGATATCTGGGGCACCAGCGCCGCCGTCAAACTGGCGGATCTCTATCTCGCCGGACGCGACGTGCCGAAGAGCGAAACCGAGGCGGCGCGCTGGCTGCAACAGGTGGCCGTGAACGACCGAGACGTGATGTGGCGTTTGAGCCGGCTGTATGCGAAAGGCCTCGACGGCGGTGCGCCGCTTGTCGACCAGGCCGAGAAGTGGCTCAACAAAGCCGCCGCCCTCCGCCAGCCCGACGCCGAGCGCGAGATTGCGCGCGTGAGCGCGGAAAAAGAAGCGGCGCGCCTCGCCCAGGCGAAAGCCGCGGCGGACGAGAAATTCGCCGAGGCGCACCGTAAACTGGAGACGGATTTCGCGTCCGCCGCCACGCTGGCGCAACGAGAGCAAGCCGTGCGGGAGTTTTCCCAAGCGGTCGCCACGATCGGCAACGCGCAGCGCATGACCGTGCCCGCCGTCGCGGAGCGAGTGCTGCAGACCTTGTTGCCGAAAATGGAGGCGCGGATCGACGAAGCCGGCCCCTACATGATGGCGATCTATACGCAGGCCTTCGACAAAGCGGTGATGGACCGGATGACCTCGCCCCGGGTGCGTGACGCAGTGAAGACGTATTCGCAGCGCGTGGTGAACGAGTTCAACGCAAAGCAACAGGCGCTCGGCCCGATCCAGTCCCTGATCCCCGCGGCGCAGGCGGGCGACGTCCAGAAGCAGATCCAGATCGGCGATTACTTAATGCAGCAGCACGCCGCGCATGATCCCGAGGGCGCCGCGCGTTGGTATAAACGGGCCGCTGATGCAGGCAACGCGCTCGCGAAACAGAAACTTCAGGCGATCGCACGGACCTGGCTCGATCGCGGCCTCGCGGCTTATAACGCGAAGGATTACGCGACGGCGCTGACCGAGTATCGAAAGGCCGCGGAGGCCGGCGCGGGCGGAGCTCAGTTCAATCTCGGGGGTATGTATTTTCACGGGCTCGGTCTCCCGCAGAAAGACCACGCCGAGGCGGTGAAGTGGTATCGGTTGTCCGCCGAACAGGGCACGAAGGAGGCGATGCACATGCTCGCGCACATGCTGCGGATGGGCATGGGCGTGCCCGCGGACGAGACCGCGGCGCTCGCGTGGTATCGCCGGGCGGGCGACGCCGACGACACGGTCGCCAAGGAGTGGGCCGCCGTGCTTGGTGCCGGCACCTCTCCGGCCGACCGAGCGAGTGCGGCCTTCGAGAAAGGCCGTGATCTGCTCCAAGCGAAGAAGGGCACCACCGAATATACCCGCCGACTGGATTTTATTCGCTACGCCGCGAAACGGGATCACGCCGAGGCGAAGGCCCTGCTGGCGCAGGTCGAATACACCCCCGCGCCCCATCCGGCGGATCAGGAGTTCGCGGCGGGATTCGCCGCGTTCGAGGCGAAACACTACGACGAAGCGCTCCGCATCTGGACTGCGGCCGCCGCGAAGGGTCACCCGATCGCGACGTTCAACGTCGGCACCCTTTACGAAAACGGCACCGGAATGTCGGCCGACACTCGCAAAGCTGCCGAGTGGTATGAAAAAGCGGTCGCGTTGAACTATCCGAACGCCCGCCCGGCTTTGGCCAAGGTCAAGGGGCAGCTCCTGCTCGCGGATGGATTGACGGCTTACAACGCCAAGAATTTTGCCGACGCGAAAATCGCCTGGGAGCAGGCGGCCGAACTCGGCAATGCCGATGCCACCTACAATCTCGGGGTGCTTTACGTGGAAGGTCAGGGCGTGGAGAGGAATTACGCCACCGGTCTGATGTGGTATGAGAAAGCCGCGGAGCGTGGCGCCACCTATGCGGCGAAGTCCGTGGCGGAATTGAAGCATGAGATCGTCTTTCAGGAGGGCTATGCGGCCTACAGCGCGAAGAACTTTCCCGCGGCCATCGCAGCCTGGGAAAAAGCCGCGGCGCTCGGTTCGATTCACGCCTCCTACAATCTCGGCGCGATGACCGAAGACGGTCAGGCCTTCGAAGGCGATCTGAAGAAAGCACTCGGATTCTACGAGCGAGCGCTGGCGGGCGGCCATCAAAAGGCCGCGGACGCCGTGGCGGCGGTGAAGCAGCGTCTCGTAGGCTACGATGAACTCCAGGCGGCGCAGAAAGCCCGTGCGGCGAAAAAGGACGACGAGGCGCTGGCTTGGTTTGAAAAAGCCGCGGCCGCCGGTTCGGAGGAAGGCGCGCGGATGGCGAATTTCATGAAGGCGCAGCGCGTCGGTCTCGCCGAGTTGAAGCAGGGCCAGGCAGCGGCGGAAGAAGGCGAGTTCGATGAGGCGATTGCGTGGTATACGAAAGCCGCCGAAGCCGGAAACGTAACCGCGATGACGAGTCTCGCGGCGCTGTATCAATTCGGCCGCGGCGTGGATGAAGATCCACGCAAGGCCATCGCGTGGTATGAGAAGGCCGAGCAGCTCGGCGATTCGTTCGCCGGATTCGAGGCGGAAAGTTTGTTCGGCAGCCTCGGGATGTTCGACCTGATGGCCTCGCAGCCAGCGATGAAGAAATTGCGCGACCAGATCGATGGTGTGGCGACCGCCGCTCCAACTGGGCCGGTGAAAGGCCCGAAGAGCGGATTGCGCGCTCGAGAGTTGCGAAAACGTTCGCCGTGGACCGCCGCTGAGATTCAGCAGGCGCTCAAAGACGGCGCCGCGCCGCACGTGCTCGCCAACGTGCTCGAGGTCGACAAGACCGCGGACAACTTCACCGATCTCGCCCTAAAGCGGCTGATGAACAGCCCCGAAGGCCAGCGGCTCGAGGACGGTAGTCGGCTCGTGAAGACGCTGTATCGACACGCCCGCCAAGGCGGCGGCACGTGGACCGCGGCGGTGGCGAAATCCGCCATCGAAGCACGCCGCCAGCAGACCGGTCGTCTGTCGAAAACCATCGACTCACCCGAGCTGCGCACCAAGGCGGCGGCGGGGGACGTGGCTGCGTTGTTCGCGCTCGTGATGGAGGTCGCCGAGGCCGACTTGAAGCACGGTCCGCGTCCGCAGGTCGGTCGCGACGAGTTGGCCGCCAAGATCCTCGCGGCGAACTACGTGCCTGGTTACTGGCTCGTGGCGGATACTCTGCGCCACAACCCGGATAAGTCGAAGAACGATCCGGTGCGCCGCGCGGCCCTGTTGTTCGAATCCGCGGCGGCCGGCAGCCCGCGCGCCATGCGTGAACTCGCGATGGAGTTCATGGCGGCCGGCGAGGATGTCGCGATCGCTGGCAATTACCTCGAAGCGGAGTTCTGGTTGATCGAGGCCGCCGCGCGCGCCCCGGAGGGCATGTTCAATCGTCTCCAGTTGGATTTGGAGCGCGATGTGGCGTTTCTCTACGCGTTTCAGAAACCGCTCGGCGGCGCGACCTCGTGGGCGATGAGCATCGCCGATGAACCGACCCTCCGCTGGGCGCGCGAATTGTTGCGACGTGGTGGCGACCTGGCGGAAGTGGCCGAAGTCTCACTCGAGGCCTTTGAGAAGGAGCGCACCACGCAAGGCGCACGCGCGCGCATGAACGCATTGCCGCCCGAAGTGCCGTTGTGGAGCGCGAGCGAGGTGACCAAACTCGAGGCGGCAGCGAAAGCCGGTGACGCCGCCGCTGCGCTGAAGCTCGCCGAGGCCTGCGCCAGCGGCCGCGGTGTCCGGCAGAACGATGTGAAAGCGGTCGCGCTGTATCAGCTCGCCGCCGCCAAAGGAGAGGCGAAGGCGATGCGTGCCCTCGCGCTGCATCATGCGAGAGGACGAGGCGTAAAGAAGGACCTCGCGCTCCAAGCTTCCTGGCTCGAGCAGGCCGGCGCCGCCGGTGACACGACCGCGTGGTTCGACGCGGCGGAGATTTTCCATTTCTGGCTCTCACCGAAAGAGACCGGTTATCCGCGCGCGCTGGCGCTCTACGAAAAGGCGATCGCCGCCGGGGACGTGCGCGCCTTCAGGCAGCTCGCGATGATGCACGAACTCGGCCGGGGCGTCCCCGCCGATCTTGCGAAAGCGGAGCAGTTGCTCACGCGCGGCGCGACCGCCGGTGAAACGGAAGCGCAAATGCGGCTGGGCTCGCTGCTCTTCAAAGCCGAACGGTTCGCGGAGGCAGCGGTGTGGTATGGGAAGGCTGCGGACAGCGGGCAGAACCTCGGCGCGCGTCTCTCCCAAGCTGAAGCGCTCGAGAAGAGCGGCGACAAATCCGGCGCAATCGCAGCGTATCGCCAGGTGGTGAAAATCAGCCCCGATGCGTTCCGCGCGCAGATGCAACTCGGGTTGCTGCTCAAACAGGCGTCCGACTGGGCGGGTGCACGCGACGCGTTTCGCGCAGTGCTGGCGGTGAATGAGGAGTTCAACACCTATCGCGATTGGGCGAAGTCAGAGCTCGCCCGCGTCGAGGAAGAGATCAACCCGACGCCCGGTGGTGCAGTGGCCTTGCGCAAGAAAGCCGAAGGCGGGGATCCCCAGGCGATGGTCGACTACGCGCGTTTGATTGCGCAGACGCGACGCGACGAAGCGTTGGAGTGGCTGAAGAAAGCTGCCGAAGGCGGCCATCATCCGGCGATGCTGCTTCTCTCCGGCGAGCTCATGCCCACGGACAAACCGGCCGCGCTCGAGTGGATGAGGAAGTCGGCGGCCGCCGGCAACTCCGAGGCCAAATACCGGCTTGGCCACGCGATGTTTGCGGGGAAGGAGGTGCCGCTCGACCAGGCTGGCGGCCTGAAGCTCGTGATGGAGGCCTCGGATGCCGGCTTCGCTCCGGCGCAATACGACGTGGGACGCAACCTCGTGCTTGGCGGGGCCGGCCTGCCCGCGCAACCAGCCCAAGGTGTCGAGTTGCTCAAGAAAGCAGCTGGGCAGGGTTTGCCTGCAGCCATGGCGGCGCTCGGCGAGCTCTTTGAGAGAGGTGCCAGCGGTGTTCCCGCCAATCCGAGCGAGGCGTTGAAGTGGTATAACCTCGCCTACAAAGCAGGCCTCCAACAGGTGCGCCCGGCAATTGAGCGGCTCCAGATCGTGCTGAGCGGCAAGACCCCGCCGCCGAAAAAATGAGGATGATCCCCACCGGCCCCGCCGGGTCAGAAGCCGAGCGACAGTTGCGGCTCGTCGTCCTCAGATTCTGAATACGGCTCGATGCACGAGGGATCCTCGAAACGGACGTTGCCGACCCTCGGGGTGACCCGGTAGCGCTCCCACGCCTCCGCCGGTGCCGGATGGAGCAGCGGCTGCAGCGCTGCCGGCTCGGTCACTGCCGGATCCAGCCATGCGTCCCATTGCTCGGGTGCGAGCGTCACCGGGCTGCGATCGTGAAGCGGTGCCATCAACTCGTTTGGTCCGGTGGTGAGGACCGCACATGCGACCGTCTCGGCATCGACTTCGCTCCAGATCGCGGCGAGGCCGAACAGCTCTTCGCCTTTGCGGCGAAACAGCCACGGCTTGCGTGCGCTCCCGAGTTTTTCCCACTCGTAGTAGCCGCTTGCGGGGAGCACGCACCGGCGCTGCCGCACTGCTTCGCGAAACACGCGCTTGTCCGCGGCCGTCTCTGCGCGGGCGTTGATCAGGGGTGGGCCTTTGCCCCACGCGGCGGGCAGTCCCCAGCGTAATTCGCCGACCTGCTTCCCGCCATGGGCGTCCGTTTTCAGGGCCACGACGCCGGTCATCGGCCCGATGTTGAAGCGCGCCGCCTCGATCCTCGCCGCTGGCAACCCGAGGCGGTCAAACACCTGCTTCAAATGATGCCGCAGCAGAAGAAATCTCGAGCACATGGTTCAGCTCCTCCGCGTCGGCTCCGCCTCGGCTTCAGCCTTGATGTGCGAAAGCACGCGCCCGTGGATCCGATGAATCAGGAAATCGGACCACAGGCGCCAGTAGCCTGCAGGCCAGAAGCGTTGTGAATACCAGGTGGTGCCCTCGAGGCGTGTGCGATTGCCCGGCAGCTCGAGAAGTTGGAATTGCCCGCGGTGCGAGCGGAAGAAACCTTCAAGGTGCGGGGTATCCAGATTTCGATACAGAGACATCACCCGCATCGGATGCGGCTGTTCCTGCA
>JAEYQF010000147.1 GCA_023410155.1 Verrucomicrobiota bacterium
AAGGGGCTGCCAGAACTGGCCGCCAAACTCCCGCCGGGCGTACTCGAGCAGCTTGAGGTAGTGACCTACCGGGTACGTGCGCGGCGATGCGGGCTCCCCTTCGAGCTGGATGTAGTCCGGATGCACGTTGACCAATGCAAGTCCTCCGTGCCGTGCGATCCACTCGAGTTTCCGGAGCCAGATCTCCGGACTGTTCTCCTGCAGGACCAGGAACAAGGTCGAGTCCTGGGGCAGGGTGTAGGGAAGTTCAACGTATCCACCGCGCCCCTCGGCAGCTGAGGGCGTGCTGTCCGGCGCCGGTCGTTCCGAAGGGACCCAGAACGGGAAGATGGTTCCGACTCCGTCGGATTGGGGCTCGAACGGGTCGGTGTCGAACGTTGACGCGTCGTAGCGAACGTCGAGTCGTTGCAGCCAGCGCAAGTTGCGCAGCATGAAACCCGAGCGGAATCCGTGCGCTCGCCAGTCCTTCACGTAGCGGTTGATGCGCTGAGCGTGGTCCTCGAAATGGGTGCGTGAGCGGTAGAGCCAACCATCGTGCTTGAGATCATGCACGCCGATCTCAAAGCCGCGATGCTGGAGCGATTGGACGAACTCCGGAGGTACCTTGTATGGCCCTTCGGGAATCAGGTTGAAGGTCGAGTAGTACCCGCGTTCCTGCTCAAGGCGGGCGAGCGCCTCGCATTTGGCCAAGCCCGACGGCCCTTCAACATCATGGGTGAGGACCAGCGCGAAGCGTTTTCCGTCCGGCCAGCCAGGCCAGCCTTCGGGTTTGGCTGCCGCCGTCGGATCGATCGGCCATGTTTGCTGGTGTGCGAGCCGTATCCGGCGTGCCCTTACGCGACGAAGGCCCATCCGCAAGCGCCACGGCAGATAGGGTTTGAGGGAATAGTAAATGCGATGGCTGAGCATGGCGTCGGCAGAGCGAAGGAGGGTCGTGGCCCTCCGGACGAGCGTGTCAGAAAAGCGTACTCAGCCGAGCGCGACCGGTTCGAGTCGAGCAGGGACGTACTGGCGGTTCTTGTTCAGAACGACACCCACGTTCGCCCCGGTTTCGGTGAGCATGTCAGCGGCACGCTGCACGGAATCCCGGCTCGTTTTCTCGGACTCTACCACCATAAAGACCATGTCCATGTATTCGGCCAGACGTGGCGTGATGCTGATCTGGCTGACGGGTGGCATGTCGAAGATGATGTAATCGAAGTCGCTCGCGCGAAGCTTCGGCATCAGGCGCGTGAACTGGCGCGGTAAGGCACGCGCGAGCTCATCACTCTTCGCGCCACCCGCGAGGTAGAGGTTCTCCTGCACCTGAACGCGTTCGGTCTTTCCTTCGAGCGTCTCCTCCAAGCCTTGAACCGGCTTTCCGTGCTGGAAGTGATGCGCCGACTTCTGCGCTTGAGTCATGTCGACCAGGAGGACGTTGCCGTCACCGGTGCGGGAGAGGGAGCTGGCTAAGCCGGCCGCCGTCGTGGACGCACCTGCGTCTGACCCGATGCTGGTAATGGCGACGAGCTTCGGTTTATGCGTCAGTCCCTTTGCATCGAAGAACGAGATCATCCGGTCACGCAGCGTCTCATGATAGGGGTGGAGCGCATGGGAGGCATCCCAGACCGCGGGCTGAGTGCCATTCTTCGACTGGGTCTCAGCCAGCACCAGGTCCGTCGATGAGGCGTTGGCGGCGCCGTTCAGCTGCTTTGCCTTCAGGCGCGGAATGGTGATGAACAAAGGATAGCGCCCGAGCTTCGCGATATCGCTCGCGCGGCGGACCGAACGGTCCAGATAGAACTCGATCAACGCCGACCAAAGCAGTCCAAGCGCGAGTCCCCCGGCCGCGATGCCGCCTGCGACTTTTAGGCGAGTAGAACCATCGCGGAATGGCGGTGAGGGCGTCTGCACCTGGCTGATGTTGGACACCTTGCCGTCGCCCAACGCTTCGTTGATGCGTGCCTGTTCAAGCGACGCCGCGAAGTAGCGGTAGTTTGCCTCTTCCAACTCTTGGCGACGCCGCAGTTCGCGGATGCCGATCTCCAGCTGATCCAGAGCCGAGGCTTCGGCTCGGATCTGTTCGAGCTGCGCATTCAAGGTTTTGATACGCGATTCGAGGGCGGCCAGTCGCGCTCGCTCCGTCGCGGGGTCGAGCCCGCCAGCCGAACGGGATGCACCCGCGGTCGAACTTGGCAGGTTCATTCGAGCGAGGGCCGGAAATTCGGATTCCAGTTGACGCACTTCCTTCTCGGCCGCGGCCAGCAGGTCGCGCGCTTCCTTCACTCGGGTGCTTTCGGGAGTGAACTGCATCAGGAGTTCCTGCTCCCGACGGCGCATGAATTCGAGACGCGCGCGGGCAGTGCGGTACCGATCGAGCTGTTCGCTGGAGTAGCCGGAAGCTTCCGGACCGGCTTCAGGCGCAGCAGGCTTCTCGACCAGCGCAAGGGTGGCTGAACGTTCGGCGATCTCCGCTTGCGTATTCAGAATGTCCTGCCGGATACGGGAGAGCTGGACCGCAAAATTCGCTTTCGCGTCCTCGATTGAGATCACACCGGCGCGGGCGATGGCGCGTCGCAGTTCTTCCTCGGTTTGCGCGAGTCGCGCTCTCATCTGGTCAGTCTCCTGGGTGAGGAACGTGTCGACCAAACCCACGGAGCGGTGGATCGCGACGTGCATCTTCAGGTACTGGTCCACGACCTCGCGCAGCACCGGCTGAACGATTTCGCGGTCGGGATGCGTAAACGTCACGAGAATGATGCTGCTCTTCGGCGGAGTGACGATCTTGAGCCCGCCTTGCACTTGGGCCGCGGCCGCGGTCAGATCGGAACCTCCGCCGGAGTGAGCCAGGATGCGTTCGGGCCCGACGTTGGCGGCGACTTGCCGGGCAAGGTCCAAACTGGCCAAAATCTGCACCTCCGACGCCATGATCGTCTCACCCCGTTGATCCGGCGACTTGGTCGTCGCGCCGTCCGGCGACGGGCCGACAGATTTGCCGTCCGAAATGACGAAACGAATGAAGAGCGAAGCGAGTGACTGATACGGCGGCGGATTCAGCTTGTAGTAGGTGCCTGCCGCGATCAGCCCGACCAGCGTGCAGAGGATCAGCTTCCACTTGTGGCGGAAGAGCAGAT
>JAEYQF010000225.1 GCA_023410155.1 Verrucomicrobiota bacterium
CCACTCTCTCCAGCAGGGGAATCAACGCGGGTTGCGCCCACACCGTCACCTCGCGGGCGATCGCCCGCAGCGGCGCGAGAAATCTCGCAAACTGAATCGTATCGCCGAGGCCGTGATAACACCGCACTAGCACCCGCTTTCCCGCCAGCGGCGCTCCATCCCAGACATACTGGAAATGGCGGGGCCAGTGCCAGCACGGCACGCCGCGCCGGGCAGCCAAGGCGGCATCGCTGACCTCCCAAGCCCGTCCGAACTCGCCCCGCTGCATCCATTCGATCCAGGGGTCAGGCGAAGTCGGTCGGTCGGCCGTCATGTCCTCGCCTCCGGGCCCACTTGTGTATTCACGCGGACGATACGCACCCCCCAGTCGTCCATCCGCAGCACGCTGACCGAAGCCAGTCCGACCTCGAGCCGGTCAAACATCGCCAGCGGAATGCCGCTGAAAAACGCCAGCGCCACCTTCAGCGGATCGGCGTGACTCACCACCGCCACGCCGTTCGTCGGATATTGCTCGTGCCAGCGATACAGCGCCCGGACCATGCGCATCTGGACTTCCGCCATCGTTTCTCCGTCCGGAGCGCGCACCGGCCCGCGCACGGCGTTAAACCGTTTCCAGTGCGGATCGGATTCGAGTTCCGCGAACGTCTTTCCCGACCAGGTGCCAAATTCCACCTCGTGCAGATCCGCCGAGGTTTCGATGTGCACCCCGGTCACTGCGGCGATCGGCGCGGCGGTCTCGGTGGCGCGTGACATTGGACTGGCGTAAACCGCATCGATCTTCTCCGGAGCGAGCCAGTCCGCGAGCCGCTGCGCCTGTTCGCGACCCCGCTCGCTCAAGCCAAACCCCGGCGCGCGTCCCACCAGCGCGTCCTGTGCGCCCACGCGCTCTGCATGCCGAATCAAATAGAACGTGGTCACGACTCGCTCCGCTCCGTGGCTCGACTCGAGCCGGGTTCAGTCGCGACCGTGTCCGCACTGGGGCGCGACCCGGTCCGGACTTTGGCACGACTCGAGCCGCACCTTATCCCGACTCGGTCCGGCATCAGGCTCAGGTCGTGGCGCTCACAGTCGCACTCGGTTTGGCGACGGCAGTCGGCACGTATTGATGCTCACGGATGAACGCTTCCGTGCGCTCGTGCGCTTCGTGATCCGTGAATTGTTGCGGGGGCGTTTTCATGAAGTAGCTGGCCGGGCCGAGCAGCGGGCCACCGATGCCGCGATCGAGCGCGAGTTTGATGCAGCGGACGGCATCGATCACCACACCGGCGGAGTTCGGCGAATCCCAGACCTCGAGCTTCACTTCGCATTTCAACGGCACGTTTCCGAATGTCGTTCCGTGCATGTGGATGTAGCACCACTTCTGATCGGCGAGCCACGGGACGAAATCGCTCGGGCCAACGTGCACTTGATCCGCGGGCATCGGTGAACCGAGCTGGCTCGTGACGGCGTTGGTCTTCGAAATCTTCTTCGAATCGAGCCGCTCGCGCTCGAGCATGTTCAAGAAATCCGTGTTGCCGCCAAAGTTGAGTTGATAGGTGCGGTCGAGCCGCACGCCTCGCTCGCGGAAAAGATTCACGAGCGCGCGATGCGTGATCGTCGCGCCGACCTGCGACTTGATGTCGTCGCCGATGATCGGCAGTCCGCGCTCGGCAAAGCGCTGCTGCCAATACGGCTGCGACGCGATGAACACGGGGATGCAATTCACGAAGCCACAGCCAGCCTCGAGGACCTGTTCGACATACCACTTGGTCGCCATCTCGGAGCCGACGGGCAGATACGAGACGACAACATCGGTGCCGGTGCGGCGCAGGATGCTCACGATGTCGTCGGTCGCGCCGGCAGCCTTGGTGATTTTTTGCGAGAGATATTTCCCCAGGCCGTCGTGCGTCATGCCGCGGTGCACGGGCACGCCGAGCGGCGGCACATCAGCGAAGCGGTAGGTGTTGTTAGGCTCGGCGTAAATCGCCTCGCCGAGATCGCGGCCGACCTTGTTGGCGTCGATGTCGAAGGCGGCGCTGAACTCGATGTCGCTGATGTGATAGCCGCCGAGGTTCACATGCATGAGCCCGGGGACCGTTTCGCCGACCGGCGCGTTCCGGTAGAACTGCACGCCCTGCACGAGCGAGGACGCGCAGTTGCCCACGCCGATGATGGCCACGCGGACTTTGCGGGAGGAGGGTGGGCGCGGCGCGCGGCCGCGTTGCGGAGTGGCGATCATGGAAGAATCGGGTTTGAGGTTTCGGTTCAGACGACGCCTGCGGTGCCGACGAGGCCGGCCGGGAGCGTGGACGGCATCACAGTCGGAGCCACGGAGGCGGGCGCGTAGCGGCGCACCATGCGGGTGCAAAACTCGGCGAACTCCTCGGGCGCCTGCGGCGGGCTGGGATGATGAGGCTGGATACCGCGGTGTGCGGGCGTGAAGCAGAACGTCAGCGTGACCTCGAACTCCTCGAGGGCGCGCATCTGGCGGTCGAACCATGCTTCGGCGTTGGGCCGATAGCTGTCGGCCCAGCTCAGACCGGTGCGCAGGTGCCGCACGCCGAGGCGGCGCAGCCATTGCACCGCTTCGTCCAGGCGATGGTCCTCGAAGTGGAACCACTGGCAGATGCCGAGACCGGGCGTGAGTTTTTCGAACTCGGCCATCGCGGGTTTCGGCGAACCGTCCTCGCGGAGCAGTCCCATGTAGAAGTGGCGGTAGTAGGACGAGCCCTCGGCCTCCTTGTGGCGCGTCGTCGCCGGCCATGCCTTCGGCAGATCGTAGAGACTATACCAGTGGATGCGCGGCACTCGGCCGACGAGCAACTCTGCCGTGCGCTTCACGCCGAACGCCTGCACCTCCTCGGCGCCGAAGGTCGACACGCCGACCTCGGAAACCCAGATCGGCTTGTCGGTGACGGCTTCGATCTCGGCGATCTTCTGGGGCCATTCGTTGATCTGCCAGTGATTCCAATCGAGCGGGAATCCGTGCACCGCGATGACGTTCATCCGATCGACCACCCCGAATCGGTCCATGCGCTGGATGAACGACGCATCGATCGGCGAGATGCCACCGAGCACGCGCGTGAGCGCGGGATTCTCGGCGGCGACGGCGTCGGCAGCGAGATTCACCATCTCGGCAAACGCGCGCCACTCAGGGTCGATCTCGAAAGCCCAATGCGATTTATTGTTGGGCTCGTTCCAAAACATCACGGAGTCGATCATAGGAAAAAAGAGTCGAGTTCAGCGGGCGGACGAACGGACGGCCGAGACCTCGGCGATGGCGGTGTCGGTGATCGCGGCCGCGCGGGGATTCGCGAGGACCCGCAGCGCCTCGCGGTAGCCGTTGAGCGTGCCGACATCGACATAGGCCTGGCCGGCGCGCACGCCGACAGCGCGGCCACCCCGCTCGAGGTAAGCGTTCACGAGGGTGCCGATGTATTCGTCGTTCCGGCCGGGCTCGAGCCACAGCGCATGCAGCTCGCGCAGGATCGCGCCCGGGATCTTGATCGCACCCCAAACCCAGGAGGAACGGGCGTCGCGCTGCTTCACCTGCACCTCGACGACGTGCCCGTTCTCGTCGGTCACGACGGCGTCGAAGAACTCGGGCCGCTCGACGGGAAACAGCAAGAACGAGAGTTCGTCGTCCGGCAGCGCAACAAAACCATCCTTCGGAAACCACACGGTGTCGGGCAGACCGATCAACACGGTTTCGTCGGGCGCGATGAGCGGCAGCGCCCGGAAGATCGCATCGCACAAACCCGCCGGCCGTGGCTGCACCACATACGCCAGGTCCGCGCCGGCGACCGCGCCGCCGTAATACGACAGGATGTCGGCCTTGTCCCGTGAGATCACGAAACAGATCTTTGTCGCGCCCGCGATGACCATGCGCTCGATCAAGTGCTCGCTGACCGCACGCGGCCGCTCCACGCCGTCATCGAAGCGGCTGCCGACGGGCAGGAGTTCCTTGGAAAACGCCAGCGGCTGAATACGTGTGCCCGCTCCAGCGGCCGGGATGATGCCCCACATGGTTCAGATCTCCGCGTGTTGGATCGCCACCGCCGTGCTGGCCTCTGCCGGCAGGGACGCGAGCGTCTGGCCCAGCAGGTTTTCGAGCTCCAGCACGCGGTGCCGGGCCGTGTGTTCGTCCATCACTCGCTGGAGGGCCTGACGCGCGATGCGGTCCAGCTCAGAGTCGCTCAACTCCATCGCCGCGGTGGCCTCCTCACTCGTATGCGCCACAACGATCTCCTCTCCCGGCGTGAAGAACTGCCCCAAGCCTGGCCACGTGTCGCTGAGGATCGGCGTGCCGCACGCAGCGGCCTCGAAAAGCCGGCCCGATGGGCAATAGCCCATCCTCTTCATCGCCTGGCGCGTGACATTGAGCGTGAGCCGCGATGACGAGTAGAACGCCGGGTGCTGCGAAGGATCGACGTGCTGCACGAAGAAGATATTCCCGGCCCACGGAAACTCCTGCGGATACTGTGCGCCGCCGATGAGAAACCGCCGGTGCGCCAGCCGGCGAGCCGGCTCCATGAACAGCGTTTCGAGCGTCGGCTGCCGGTCCGGAGCATACGTGCCGAGATACGATAAATCGGCGCGATAGCGGTCTTCAGCCGGGACCCTGCGATGCACCACCGGATCGACGCTGCCGTAAAGTGTCGCCACACGGCGAGCGCCCAGCCGCGTGCGCAGTGACTCGAGCGCAGCGCCACCCGTGTAGCTCAACACCAGGTCGAAATCGCGGAGCCCACGCGCGCCAATGTAGTCGACCGGTCGGCCCTCCTCGATCGCGGCCAGCGTCACCGGCGTGGCGTGATCGGAGAC
>JAEYQF010000283.1 GCA_023410155.1 Verrucomicrobiota bacterium
GTACATGGGGGCGCCGGGAATTACACCGAAAGGTACATCAAAAAGACGTGAACTTTCACAAAGGTTGCCCCTGATCTATCGTTCCCCGAAAATGGCTGTGCCGATCCGTACCATGGTGCTGCCTTCCTCAATGGCGATCCGGGCATCACCGCTCATGCCCATGCTCAATTCCTTGAAACGATCGGAAAGGCCCGTTGCATTCTTCTTGATCGACTCAAAGCAGGCTCTCAGACTCCGGAATTCGCGTCGGATGAGATCCTCATCTTCGGTGAACGTCGCCATGCCCATAAGACCTGTGGGTACCAGGGCGGGCCATCTCGTATCCTTCCAACCACTCAACAACTCCTCGGCTTCGAACGGGGAGAGGCCATGCTTCGTAGCCTCTTTCGCAATATGGACCTGGACCAATATTTCAATTGATCGTTTCGCGGAAATAGCTCGTTCGTTCAATGCATCCATAAGCTTCACGCTATCTATCGTATGCACCACCGAGGCGATCGGTGCCACGTATTTCACCTTGTTGGATTGAAGATTTCCGATGAAATGCCAGCGGATATCAGTTGGAAGCAATGGCGCTTTATCCCGAAGTTCCTGTGGATAGTTCTCACCAAGATCGCGATGACCGAAGTCGTAAAGCGCCTGGATCTCTTCCGCAGTCCTCTTCTTACTTACAGCGATGAGTTTCACATTTGCAGGTATCTCCGATCGCACCTTTTCATACCGTTTCCGAAGAGCTTCCCTGTCAAGCATGACCGATCTTTATTCAGCGTGAGAACTCATACATCTTCAAGTGAATAAACAGTGATCCCGCTACGCAGTTTAGGTTCAATATAAGTACTCTTCGGGGGCATTGTTCCGCCTTCATCCGCCACCGCCCGAAGCTCAGCGAAACTCACCGGTTCAAGGTGGAAAGCGGCAGCGGCCCTTCCGCTGGATACCGATCGTTCCAAGGCTCCAATACCATCGATCCCAGGAACAAAGCTGATCCTGGGATCGGTCCGCAGATCGGTGATGCCGAGGATGGGACCGAGCACCAGCTTGCTGAGCCGTGCGGCATCCAGACGTTCTGCGGCGGTGTTCTCCTGTGCCTTGGGCAACTCCAATGAATGCCAACCACCAGCGGTCAGCACAGCGATGATGCCCGCCGCGGACCTTGGTCTCTTGGTGTGTGTGAGTCTTCCGATCCGGCCAAGTTGCTTGAGAAGATCTTCTTCGGAAAGTCCACCCAGATCGGTGACCGTCCGATCGAAGTTGTAGATATACAATTGATCATGCGGCACGATGTAAGCGAGGCACCAAGCCTCCGGATCCACATCGTTCGCGGCATGTTCCTTGGCCAGACGCGCACTCGAGGCCATGCGATGATGACCATCGGCGATATACAATGCCGGGATATTTCCGAAAGCCTTTTGGATCGCTTCGCGGATCTGCAGATCATCATTCACCCAAAGACGATGCTGCACCCCATCCCGCGTAACGAAATCATATGCAGGTGTGCTTTGAACGATCACCGAGAGCAGGTGTTCCCAGTTCGATCCCGGTGGTGTGGTGAGCAGAACGGGCTCAGCATTGATGCCTGTGCTCTCGAGATACTCCGTGAACAATGCCTCGCGTGCCGTAAGGGTCTGTTCATGCACCTTGATCACACCATCCATGTACGATCGCACGCTGACACCGGTTATGATGCCACGAGAGGTGTTGCCATGGGAATGTTGTTCATATACATAGATGCATGGCCGTTGATCGCGCAGCATGATGCCTTCCTCGCAGAACTTCCGGAACGCCTTCCTTACGAGCCTGAAGCGATCCTGGCGTGGCAGGTCCATGATCGAATTCGCCTCTTGCGGATGTATCACATGAAGAAAGGTGCATGGATCGGCGGCAAGGCGCTGGGCCAGCTCTTCCTCTGAATAAGAGACGTAGGAACGCGAGCCTACGCGCGCGGCCTTATCCGGCACAGGACGCCAGGCGCGGAACGGGCGCAAAGAGATCATCAGTTCACGTCAGCAGTGGAATGCCAGGTAATGATCTGTTCCACCAATTCATCACCGATCCGATCCTGTGCTTCCACTGTGGCTCCACCGATATGCGGGCTGAGGCTGATCGCATCGATCGCCAGAAGATCGGTGCGAGGGGTGGGTTCATTCACGAAGACGTCCAATGCCGCCCCGCGCACTTTACCAGTATTTATCGCGGCGATCAAAGCATCCTCATCGATCGAGCCACCGCGTGCCGTGTTCACTATGACCACGCCGTTCTTCATCTGCCCGAATTCCTCTTTGCCGATCGTGGCCTCACCGTTCTTCTGCGCCGGAATATGAAGCGTGATAGCGTCAGCATTCGCCAGCAGATAGGGCATGTCCACAAGCCTTACAGGCACGCGCACTTTGCCTCCGCCGATCTCCACGTCCAGCGCTTCGATCGTTGAACTGCGATCCACGTAGATCACCTTCATTCCGCAACCGAGTGCGTAACGCGCGGTGCAACGGCCGATCCGGCCGAAACCGATGATACCAAGTGTCTTTCCACGCAATTCGGTGCCCTTCTCGTATTCCTTCTTCATCGCCTTGAAGGCCGAAGCTCCTTCAGCGGGCATGCGGCGATTGCTCTTGTGCAGGTTGCGCATGAGCGTGAAGAGATGGGCCATAACCAGTTCAGCAACACTGCCGCTTGATGCACCAGGTGTATTGATCACCCCGATGCCTTTCTCCTTCGCGTAGGCCACATCGATGTTATCAAGGCCTACGCC
>JAEYQF010000213.1 GCA_023410155.1 Verrucomicrobiota bacterium
GGTTGCCAGACCGCGTCTCAAACTCCACCGCCTGCGCCGCCGGCGGCGGTTTCTCAGGCGGATGCGTTCTGGCCGGCGGACGGCAAGTTTGACGCGAAAGGTCGCACCTCATCGTGGACGGGGTTTCCCGCGAAGAATGCCGAGCGACGCACGCAATTCGCCGCGCGCAAGGCGCAGGACGTCGGCGCCATCGTCTTTGTCGGGGACTCGATCACCGAGGGCTGGCACTCGCTCGAGCGGGATTTTGCCGACCTCGGGGTGAAGGTCGCCAACCGCGGCATCGGTGGCGACACGACCCCCAATCTCCTTTATCGTTTGCAGGCGGACGTGCTCGATCTGCGCCCACGTGCGCTGGTGCTCACCATCGGCACCAACGATGTGGGTGAACATACGCCGCCGGCGGACATCGCCGACAATCTTCGCCGCGTGCATCAGCGCATTCGCGCCGCGTATCCCGAGATCCCGATGGCTTGGTGCCTCGTGATGCCGCGCGAGCCTCGCGATAATTTTGCAGAAAGGATCGAGGAGTTGAACCGCCTGATCCGCGAGATCGCCGGAAAAGACCCGCGGACGACGATCGTGGATACGTTCACGCCGCTCGCGTCACCTGATGGCACCTCGAAACCCGAGGCCTACGTGCCGGACCGTCTGCACCTCAACGAAACTGGCTACGCGATCTGGAAGGGCGTGCTGCACCCGGTCGTGGCGGGGTGGAAGCTGTAAGTTGCTGCGCCAGATCGCCGAGTGGTCTGGGCGTGCAATCGCGACCTGATCATCGCGGAAGCTTATGTTGCGCGGCACAAGGGCACGGCCGCGCTGCTGCTACTAGCGGCAAGAAAACGCCATAAGTTGGCCTAACTTATCTCCCGGCCGCCAATTCCCGGCACGATGAAGCAAAAAACGCGGAGTCAACCGAGTCGCAGCACCGATAACATGAGGCGCTTTCCGCTCCTGCTCTGCGAGTGTGGAGGCTTTTTTCCACCC
The DNA here is from genome assembly GCA_023410155.1 of Verrucomicrobiota bacterium. GTDB lineage: Bacteria > Verrucomicrobiota > Verrucomicrobiia > Opitutales > Opitutaceae > Opitutus. The sequence continues at coordinate 985 of JAEYQF010000213.1, forward strand.
TCTATGGCCAGACCCTCATGAGCGCCGATTCTTTGCTCGAGCCCCCTGAAAACCGCCGCACGCGCCGGACCGGGCGGTTGCAGCGCACCCTTCAGTTTCTCGGGCATCGGGGCCGTTTGTTGGTTGCCGTGCTCTTTCTGTGCACGCTGCCGCTTCTGGTGGCCTCGCTGATCTTGCCGAGCAGGGTGCAGTCGGCGATGCGCGAAGCTGGAGAGCAGCACTTGATCCAGATTGCAAAAGGACTGGCTGACCTGACCCAAAACGATCTCCAGCGCCACTTGGAAGCGGCTCGTAGTTTCGCTTCCGTGCGAGTGCTGTCGGAGGCCTTGCGGCGCCACAACGAGCATCCCCTTGCCGCGCCCGAACTCGCCGCGGTGAATGATCAGCTGGCGCAGCTCCTCCTGGGGCTGTCGGCGGAGCGATATCAAGGCATGTTCTTGTGCGACCGGGATGGAACCGTGTGCGCGGGCGTTTTGCGCAATGGCGACGCCTTGGCGTATGTGGGCCTCGACATCCGAGACCGGGCCTATTTTCAGCAGGTGCGGGATCGGCTGGAGCCGAGGATCAGCGACCCGCTCACCTCGAAGGTCGGAGGAGTGCCGATCGTGGTCGTGGCCGCGCCCCTTCTGGATGAGCAGGGAGCTTTTGCGGGGCTCCTTGGGCTTTCCATCGAAGTCCAACCGCTCACCTCGACGCTCGTCAGCCAGAAGATCGGTGTCAGCGGATATCCCTTGGTGGTGGACGGAACCGGGATGGTGATCGGTCACCCGGATCCGGCCCGCGTCTATGACCGGGGCCTTGGACAGCCGCCGGGGGTGGTCGCGTTGAGCAAACGCATGACGCGGGGCGAACGCGGCGTTCAGGCCTACACCTTGCCCAACGGCGTGAGCAAGGTCGCGGCTTTCCATCCTGTGCCGATCGCTGGATGGAGCGTGGCAGCCTCCATCTCGACCTCTGAGTTCGAGGCTCCGGCTCAATCGCTGCGCCGGATCATCTTCGTGATGGTGGGCGCTTGCGCGGTCATCGGGACCGTCGTGACGCTGATTTTCGCGTTTGGACTGGAAGCGCTGCAGCGCAGCTTGGGAGAAGCGCGCGCCAGCGAGCAACGTTTTCGACGATTCGCCCTGGTCGCGAACCAGACCATCTGGGACTGGGATCTCGATACGGACAAAGTTTGGTGGACGGGCGATCTGCAGTCGGCGCAGGGTGACGGTGAAGGGCAGTGGGAGCCTTCACGGGAAGCGTTTCTTCAACGTATCCCCGAGCCCGACCGGCAAACGGTGATCGACGGCATTACATCGTGCTTTTCCGGGGTGCCATGGTCGGGCGAGCATCACTTCCGTCGTGGAGACGGCACGTCCGCGTATGTGATGCATCGGGCAGTGGCCATCCGCGACGAGGCGGGAATGGTGGTTCGCGTGGTCGGCGGCATGACCGACATCACGCGGCGTCGCGCGATCGAAGAGAAGTTGTCCGAACAGGCCGCACTGATCGATCAGGCGAGCGATGGCATCATGGTGCGCGACCTGGATGGCACGATCCGGTTCTGGAATTCTGGAGCACAGCGGCTGTTTGGCTGGAACTCAGCCGATGTCGTGGGGCGTCGCTCCTGCGAGTTGTTCAAGGTCGACCCTCAAGCGTTCGCCGCGGCCGATGCGCAGGTGCAAGCCGCCGGTCAATGGACCGGGCGGCTGAGCAAAACCGCGCAGGACGGTTCTGTGCGTTTGGTCGAATCCCGGTGGACGCTGCTGCGGGATCGCAACGGACTGCCTCGATCCGTGCTCGTTTTCGCGACGGACATCACGGAACGGGAGCAGATGGAAACCAAGTTCCTCCGCGCGCAGCGGCTCGAGAGCATCGGCACGCTGGCCGGCGGAATCGCGCACGACCTGAACAATCTGCTCGCGCCGATCGTCATGGGTGTCGGCATGCTGAAGCCGTCGCACGCTTCCGCGGAAGATCGCGAAGTCATCGGCTGGATCGAGCAAAGTGCGAACCGAGGCACGCAATTGGTGAAGCAGATCCTCTCGTTTGCCCGCGGGCTGGATGGAGCGCGCGTCTCCGTGCATGTCGGCTACGTCGTGCGCGAGGTGGAGGAGATGATGCGCAGCACCTTGCCGAAAAACATCACGCTACGTGCCAAGGTCCCGCGCGATCTGTGGTTGATCACGGCCGACCCGACGCAAATCAATCAGATCCTCGTCAACCTCTGCGTAAACGCTCGCGACGCGATGCCACAGGGCGGACAGCTCTCGATCGGCGTCAAGAACGTCCGTCCAGCGGAGGTTCCTCTCGCCTTGGCGCCGGAACTCAAGGCGGGGCCGTATGTGCTGATCGAGGTGGAGGACACGGGGATCGGAATGTCGCGCGACGTCATGGCGCGTCTGTTCGAGCCGTTCTTCACCACGAAAGAGCCGGGGAAAGGCACTGGTCTGGGGTTGTCCACCGTGATCGGGATCACGCGCAGCCACGGCGGCACCATCCACGTCTCCAGCGAACCGGGACGCGGCGCCGCCTTCCGGGTTTATCTGCCGGCCACCGGCGCGGAGGCCGAGTCGGCTTCGCGGCCGGCCGTGGCCGAAGCCAGTTCGCCGACGCCGCGAGGCATGGGTGAACTCGTGTTGCTGGTCGACGACGAAGCCAGCGTCCGGAGTGCCACCGAGCGCGTGCTCTCCGCAGCTGGGTATCAGGTGCTGGTGGCGGCCGACGGAGCCGAGGCTGTCGCGCTCTTCCATCTGCATCGGGACACCATCGCTCTGGTGCTCACGGATATGATGATGCCCACCATGGACGGGCCGGCCCTCGTCGCCGCGATTCGCAAAGACGCGCCTGAGTTACCGATCGTCGGAGTCAGCGGGCTCGGTGAGCAGCTGGCATCATCCAATCTACCGCGGTCGGGCAACGCGTTCTTCCTGCAGAAACCGTATCCCGCCGCGGAGCTTCTCGCGGTATTGCGACGCGCCCTCGAATCGCGCGGCGCAGCCAGCTGACAAACCGCCGGGCAACCTCAGCCCACCCAGGCGCGCGCGTTGTAGAAGAGTTTCATCCACGGGCTGTCTTCGCCCCAGGTCTTGGGCGACCAGCTCATGCACGCGGAACGGAAAACGCGCTCCGGGTGCGGCATCATGATCGTCACGCGACCACTGGTCGTGGTGAGTGCAGTCATGCCGAGCGGGGAGCCATTCGGATTGAGCGGGTAGTGCTCGGTCGCCTGGTGATGATTGTCGCAGAAGCGTGCGGCCACGAGGCCCGAGTCGCTGCAGCGCTGCATCGCAGCGGCATCCTTGAACTCTGCGTAGCCTTCGCCGTGCGCGACGGCGATCGGGATGACGGAGCCTTCCATGCCGGCGAATAGAATGCTCGGGCTCTTCTCGATCTTCAGCGAAACGAAGCGACCTTCGTAGCGCTCGCTCTGGTTCTGCACGAAGCGCGGCCAGTGGTCGGAGCCGGGGATGATCGAGTGGAGATTGCTCATCATCTGGCAGCCGTTGCATACACCGAGTCCAAACGTGTCCTCGCGCGCGAAGAACGCCGCGAACTCGGCTCGGGCGCGCTCGTTGAAGAGCACGCTCTTGGCCCAGCCCTCGCCGGCACCGAGCACGTCACCGTAGCTGAAGCCGCCGCACGCGGCGAGGCCGCGGAAATCCTTCAGCGACACGCGACCGCTCAAGATGTCGGTCATGTGCACGTCGACTGCCGTGAAACCGGCGCGCGTGAACGCGGCCGCCATCTCGACTTCGCCGTTCACGCCCTGCTCGCGGAGGATTGCGACGGCGGGGCGGTTCTTCACCGAGAGTTCGCGGGCGCGTTCGGCGTCACGAGCGATGTCGAACGTCAGCTTCGGCGAAATGCCGGGATTCTTCGGATCGAGTTTCAACGCGTAGTCCTGCTCCGCGCACTTCGGATTGTCGCGCAGCAGCGAGATGCGGCGCGTGGTGTCGGACCAGATGGCGCGGAGATCGAAAAGGTTTTCGTCGAGCAGCGCTTTGCCCGCGCGTGTGACGCGGAAGCGGTGTTCTGTATTCAATATGCCGATACGCGAGACGCAGCCCTTCAGGCCGTGTTCGCGGAGGATGAGCGAAACATCGTCGAGGTCTTCGCTGCGGATTTGGATGACCGCGCCGAGTTCTTCGCTGAAGAGCGTGGCGAAAGCATCGTGCCCCGCAGGAATCTCGAGATCCACGCCGGTGTGGCCGGCGAACGCCATCTCGAGCGCGGTGACGAGCAGGCCCCCGTCGCTGCGATCATGATAAGCGAGCAGTTTGTCCTCGCGACCGAGACGCTGAATCGCGTTCCAGAAGTTTTTCAGATCGGCCGGCTGGTCGACGTCGGGCGTGTCTTCGCCCATCTGCGAAACGACCTGTGCGAGGATCGAGCCGCCGAGGCGGTCCTTGCCGCGGCCGAGGTCGAGGAGCAGGAGGACGGTGTCCTCCTGCAGTTGAGAGTTGAGAGCTGAGAGTTGAGAGCTGGTTTGTAGCTGCGGCGTGAGCGTGAGCCGGATGTCCGCGACGGGCGCGAAGGCGGAAACGATTAGCGACACCGGCGCGGTCATCCGCTTCTGCTGTTCGCCGTCTTTCCAGACGGTGCTCATGCTCATCGAGTCCTTGCCGACGGGAATCGTGATGCCGAGCGCGGGGCACAGCTCCATGCCCACCGCCTGAACCGCGGCGTAGAGATCGGCACCTTCGCCGGGAATCGCCGGCGCGGCCATCCAGTTCGCGGAGAGATTCACGCGACCGATGTCGCCGATCTGCGCGGCGGCGAGATTGGTGAGCGCTTCGCCGACGGCGAGACGCGCAGACGCGGCGGCGTTGTTGACCGCGACGGGCGTGCGTTCGCCCATCGCCATCGCCTCGCCGGTGTAAACGTCATATGTCGCAGCGGTCACGCCGCAGTCGGCCACGGGCACCTGCCACGGCCCGACCATCTGATCGCGCGCAATCAAACCACCGAGCGTGCGGTCGCCGATGGAGATGAGGAACGTCTTGTCCGCCACCGTGGGGTGGGAGAGCACGCGCTTCGTCGCCTCGCGCAGCGTGAGGCTGCCGAACTCGAGCGGGAGCTGCGGACGCGGCACGGATTTTTCCTGCCGGTGCATGCGCGGCGGTTTGCCGAGGAGCACTTCGAGCGGGAGATCGATCGGCGTGTTCTTGAAATGCGGGTCTTCGAGGACAAGGCGTTTTTCCTCGGTCGCTTCACCCACGATCGCGAACGGGCAGCGCTCGCGTTCGCAGAACGCGCGGAACGTGTCGATGCGGTCCGCGGGGATCGCGAGCACGTAGCGCTCCTGCGATTCGTTGCACCAGATCTCCAGCGGGCTCATGCCCGGCTCGTCGTTGGGGATTGCGCGGAGGTTGAATTTGCCGCCGCGTCCGCCGTCGTTGACCAGTTCGGGCAACGCATTCGAAACACCGCCGGCGCCAACGTCGTGAATGAACGAAATGGGGTTTTCGTCGCCGAGCGCCCAGCAGCGGTCGATGACCTCCTGGCAGCGGCGCTCCATCTCGGCGTTGTCGCGCTGCACGCTGGCGAAATCCAGATCCTCCTGGCCGGAGCCGCTCGCCATCGAGCTGGCGGCGCCGCCGCCGAGACCGATCAACATCGCGGGTCCGCCGAGCACGACGAGTTTGTCGCCGGGGTTGATCTTACCCTTCTGGACGTGGATGCCTTTGATGTTGCCGCCGCCACCGGCGAGCATGATCGGCTTGTGGTAACCGCGCAGCTCGGTGCCGCGGGCGTTGGGCACCTCGGCCTCGAACGTGCGGAAATAACCATTGATCGCGGGACGGCCGAACTCGTTGTTGAACGCGGCGCCGCCGAGCGGGCCCTCGATCTTGATGTCGAGCGCGGACACGATGCGGCCGGGTTTGCCGAAATCTTTTTCCCACGGCTGAATCGCGCCCGGTATCCGAAGATTGGAGACGGTGAAGCCGACGAGGCCGGCTTTGGGTTTCGAGCCGCGGCCGGTGGCACCTTCGTCACGAATTTCGCCGCCGGAGCCGGTGGCGGCGCCGGGGAAGGGCGAGATCGCGGTCGGGTGGTTGTGCGTCTCGACCTTGCAGAGGAGATGGATGTCTTCCTCGTTCGCGCCGTAGATGTTGGTCTTCGGATCGACGTAAAAGCGTCCGCCGCGCGAACCGACCAGCACCGCGGCGTTGTCCTTGTAGGCGGACAGGATGCCGTCGCTGTGCAGCTGGTAGGTGTTCTTGATCATCTGGAAGAGCGAGCGGTCCTTCGCGGAACCGTCGATTTCCCAGGTGGCGTTGAAGATCTTGTGGCGGCAGTGCTCGGAGTTGGCCTGCGCGAACATCATCAACTCGATGTCGTTGGGGTCCCGGCCGAGCGCGGTGAAGTTTTTGACGAGGTAATCGATCTCATCGTCGGCGAGCGCGAGGCCGAGCGACACGTTGGCCTCGACCAGCGCTTCGCGACCGCGGGCGAGCACCGGCACACTCGTCATCGGGCGCGGCGATTCGCGGCGAAAAAGCACTTCGCACTGCTCGAGGGTGTTGAAGACCACCTGCGTCATCCGGTCGTGGAGTTTCGCGGCGAGCGCGGTGACCTGCGCGCCGGAGAGCACCATCGCGGGCGGCTGGAGTTTGGCGTTGTCGAGCTGGAGCGTGTAGCGGATGACGCGCTCGATGCGCTTCACCTTCGTGAGACCGCAGATGTGGGCGATGTCGGTGGCCTTGGACGACCACGGCGAGATCGTGCCGGGGCGCGGCGCGACGACTTGGGTGAGACCGGAAACGGATTCGGCGGCGCGACTGGGCCCGTAGGTAAGCAGTTTCTCAAGCACGTGCTGCTCGGCATCGCTCAACGCGCCCTCGACCTCCGCCACGTGCACAAATTCGGCGGCAAGTGCTTGGGCCGGAATGCCGGCCGCAGTGAGGTCCTGCAGCAGTTTCTTGAGCCGGAACGGAGAAAGGGCAGGCGAGCCGCGAAGTATCAACATGGTTGAGGAACGAGCACGTTTCCAAACATCGCCGGAGTGGTCAAGGGGTCGCGCGGTCATTCACGTTTTTGTGAGAGATTCGGTTGTGAGCCCAGATAGAAGCGCCTGCCCCGTAAGAGGTAACGCCGGCGGCATCGAGAAAGCCGTTGACCAATGCTAGCGCGTGGGCGGAATGGCTGCTTTTTATCGCCCGTGACGAACCACGATGACTCAGCGTTTGGACGTTCCTCAACCCCGCGGACGTGCGCGCGCCTGAGTCGGGCCCCAGTCCGCCACCTCCCGCGCCCGCGTCCGGCCGGCGTCCAGTTTCGATCCCGATCCAGCCATGAGTGAACATATCGGCCACGAATGCGGCATCGCCCTCGTGCGGTTGTTGAAACCGCTCTCTTACTACCAGGAGAAATACGGCACGCCGCTGTGGGGCTTCGAAAAACTGTTTCTCCTGATGGAGAAGCAGCACAACCGCGGCCAGGACGGTGCGGGCATCGCGTGCGTGAAGCTCGATATGCCGCCGGGCGAGCCCTACATGTTCCGCGAGCGCAACACGCAGCCCAACCCGCTCGATCGCGTGTTCGGCGTGCTGCTTGAACGCTACCGCGAACTCGTGGCTCAGGGCGCCGTTCACCCGGAGTTCGCCGACACGGTGAAGAAGAACTTCGATTTCGGCGCGGAGCTTTATCTCGGCCACCTCCGCTACGGCACCTCGGGCGGCTACGGCGTCAGCGCGTGCCATCCGTATTTCCGCAGAAGTTCGTGGCCGACGCGCAACCTCGCGCTCTGCGGCAACTTCAACATGACCAACACGCGCGAGCTGAACGACAGCTTGATCGCGATCGGTCAGCACCCGATTTTCGCTTCCGACACGCAGGCCGTGCTGGAGAAAATCGGCTTCTTCCTCGATGAGGAGCACGAGGATATCTACCGCTATCTGCGCACGCGCAATCTCAGCGGCGCCGAGCTCTCCCGGCGCATCAGCGAAGACCTCGATGTTGCGCGGGTGATCACGCGCTCCTCGCAGAAGTGGGACGGCGGTTACGCGATCGCGGGCCTCGTGGGCAATGGCGATGCCTTCGTCGCGCGCGATCCGTCCGGCATCCGCCCGGCGTTCTTTTTCCAGAACGACGAAGTCATCGCATTCGCCTCGGAACGCGCGCCGCTGATGACGGTGTTCGATCTCAACCACGTCGAGCAGGTGCAGGAAGTGCCCCCGGGCAACGTCGTCGTGATCAAGAAGCGGGGCTCGGTTTCCGTGTCGCCATTTACGGCGCCGCTGCCGCGGATGCACTGCACGTTCGAGCGGATCTATTTCTCGCGCGGCAACGACCTCGACATCTATCAGGAGCGGAAGGCGCTCGGCGCCGGTCTCGCTGACCAGGTCATCAAGGCCATCGGTCACGACTGGACCAACAGTGTGTTCAGCTTCATCCCGAACACCGCCGAGACCGCCTACTACGGTCTCATGTCCGCACTGCGCGAACGTCGCCGGCAGGAGGTGAAGACTGCGATCCTCGAGGCGAGCAATACCGGCAAGCTTACCGAGGCGATGCTCGATGATCTGATCATCAACAACTGGCCTCGCACCGAAAAGGTGGTCAGCAAGGACATCAAGCTGCGCACGTTCATTGGCCAGGAGAGCATGCGCAACCAGCTCGCGAGCCACGTCTATGACATCACTTACGGCTCGGTGAAGCCCGGCGACAATCTCGTGTGCGTCGACGACTCGATCGTGCGCGGCACCACGCTGCGCCGCTCGATCCTGCGCATTCTCGCGCGCCTCAATCCGCGCAAGATCGTGATCGTCTCCACCGCGCCGCAGATTCGTTACCCGGACTGTTACGGCATCGACATGTCGGAGATCGGAAAATTCATCGCATTCGAGGCCGCGATCGCGCTGCTGAAGGAGCGCGGGCAGGCGCAGGTGATCGAAGAAACCTACCATCTCTGTCGCGAGGAAGTCGCGCGCGGCGGTGCTGTGAACCACGTGCGTCGGATCTACGAGCCGTTTACCGCCGAGGAGATCTCCGCCAAGATCGAACAACTCGTGCGCCCCAAGCCGCTCGACTGGCAGGGCGAGATCGAGATCATTTTCCAGTCGATCGAGAATCTGCACGCCGCGGTGCCGAATCATCATGGCGACTGGTATTTCACCGGCAAGTATCCGACCCCCGGCGGCTATCGGGTCGTGAACCAGGCGTTCATGAAATACTACGACAAGAGCGAAGGTCGCGCGTATTGATCCGATGAGCCTCTCCTACGAATCCTCCGGCGTTCGCTACGATCAGCTCGATGCGTTCAAACGCGCCTGCCAGAAGGCCGCGAAGACGACCGCGCCGCTCCTCGCCGATCACGGCTATTCCGAACCCGCGACCACCCGCGGCGAAAGCGCCTATTTGATCGAGGCTGCCGATCACTACCTCGCGCACGTCGAGGAAGGCCTCGGCACGAAAAACCTCGTCGCGGACGCCGTGCAGGCCGCCACGGGCAAGTGCTTCTATCGCGAGATCGCGATCGATACCGTCGCGACGATCGTCAACGACCTCGCCACCTGCGGCGCGCTGCCGATTTCGGTGGCGATGCACGCCGCCGTCGGCGACTCCGGCTGGTTCAGCGACGCCACGCGCATGAACGCGTTGGTCGACGGCTGGGCCGAAGGCTGCCGCCAATCCGGCGCGGTTTGGGGCGGAGGAGAAACGCCGACGCTCAAAGGTATCGTAAATCCGGATACGATCGTGCTCGCCGGCTCGGCCATCGGAAAGATCGCGCCGAAATCGCTCCGCATCACGGGCGACGTGAAGGACGGCGATAGTATCATCTTCCTCGCGAGCTCCGGCGTGCAGACCAACGGGCTTTCGCTTTGCCGCCTGATCGCCGAGCGACTGCCGAAGGGTTACCAGACACCGATCGGTTTCGGCGACTCCCGCACCTACGGCGAAGCGCTGCTCGCGCCGTCCGTGATCTATGTGGCATTCGTGCGCGAGTGCCAGCGCCGCGGACTCAAGCTCAACTACGTCGCACACGTGACCGGTCACGGCTGGCGCAAACTCATGCGCCTCGACGAGCCGTTCGTTTACGAGATCACGAATCCGCGCGAGCCGCTGCCGCTGTTCAAGTTCCTCGAGCAGGCGGGCCCGATTTCGACGCGCGAGATGTATGCGACCTTCAACCAAGGCATCGGCTTTGCCGCGTATGTGTCGCCGGAGTTGACCGAGCAGGTCCTCGCGGCGGCCCAAGCCAGCGGCTACCACGCCTGGCTCGCCGGTCGCGTGCACAAAGACGGCAACCGCAAGGCCGTCGTGATTCCCTCCCTCGGCCTAGACTACGACGGCAGCACGCTGCAGGTGCGTTGAAAAATACGGCGTAAAACGCCCATTTTTTGCGCGCTTGCGCAACTTTCTAGTCGCCTCATTCGCGGCGCGCTGATTGCTCGGGGGCTCCACTTCATGGCTTCCCGTCACCGCGTAAACGCGCCCGATGTCACGCATGAGTCGTTCGATACCGAGGTGCTTGTGATCAACCTGCGCAATGGCAGCTACTACAGCTTGCGCGAGTCTGCGGTGCCGATGTGGCATCTGCTCGCGCAGGGGCTGGAAGTGACGGAGGTCGCGACGAGAATTGCCCAAGCGACGTCCGCTTCTCCGGACCAAGTGCTGGCCGATGTGCAGACGCTGGTCACGGACCTGACCAAGCAATCGTTGCTCGTCGAGCGTCCTGCGTCCGAAGCACCTCAGCCTGCCGAGGTGGCGTTGCCGTCCGCTTACGCGAAACCCGTTTTCGATCTCTATACGGACATGCAGCAGCTCCTGATGATCGATCCGATCCACGAGGTCGATGTGACGGGCTGGCCGGTCAAACCGCCGACTCAATCCTGACGCTCTCCGCGACGCGGAGACGAACGGGAACGATTTGATGAGCGTAGATTCCGCACGAGGCTCCGCCGTGCACGCGGGTGAACTGTCGCCCGAGGTTGCCGCGCGCTATGTGGAGCAAGCTGCTCGGAGCTTCGAGCAACTGCACGCACGACTGGGCGGATCCTCCCGCTGTTTGTTGTTGGGTGGCCACTCGCTGTGTTTCGCTTTCGCCGGCGTGAAACTGGAGCCGGCGATCTTGTCGGCGATCGCGCACCTGCCGGCGGGTTCCGGCGCGCCGAGTCTGACGATCATGGGTTGGGACGGAGCGGAGACGCAGGCTGCGCTTCCACCTCCACCTTGGGCGTGGCCGGAAAATCTGCCGCCTCATGGCATCTTCCGTCCATGTGGTGACGATTCGTTGCGCGTGTTCGTCGCACCGTGGTCGCACCTCATCCTCATGTATCATGCGGCAACGAGTCGCGCCTTTGTGTGGACGCGCAACGCTGCCGAGCTGCCGACCTATCATCACGCCTCGCCGCTGCTGCAGGTGTTCTCGTGGTGGACGCGGGAGCGCGACCTCAACCTCGTCCACGGCGGTTGTGTGGGTGACGATGACGGCGCGGTCCTGTTGGTGGGCAAGGGAGGCTCGGGCAAATCCACGACCTGTCTGCTCGCGGCCGAGGCGGGGTTGAACTACCTCGCCGACGATTATTGCGTGGCGGCAAGCGCGCCGTCGCCGGTGGTGTATTCGCTCTATCGCAGCGGCAAACTCCACCGTGGTCACCTGCAACGATTCCCCCGCCTCGCGTCGCTCGCGATCGATCCCAACGCAGACGAGTTCGAAAAGCCGATGATCTTCCTCGGCGAAGCGACCGGGCATCGGGTGGCGACACAGCTTCCTCTGCGCGCAATCGTCGTTCCGCGAATCAGTGGGTTGGAAACGACCAGCTTCGAACGCACTTCTCCCGCAGAAGCGCTCCGTGCGCTTGCGCCGAGCACGCTGCTGCAACTGGGCGAGCGTCAATCCACCGCGTTGCAATCGCTCGCCGATCTGGTGCGCGCTGTTCCGTCCTACCGATTGAATCTCGGATCGCGCTTTGAAACCGTGGCGCCGGGACTGCGTGAGTTGATTGGCGCCGCCGCACGCTGAAACCCATGCGAATCGTTCACCTGAGCTCTGGCTACTGGCCGCGCATCGGTGGCGTCGAAACCCTGCTCTACCGATTGATTGCCTGCCAGCGCGCAGCCGGTCACGAGGTCAGCGTCTGGACCGAACATCCGTTTGATTCGATGCCGCTGCACGAAGTGCACGAAGGTGTATCGATTCATCGGATACCGTTTACCAACGCGCTGCGCAGCGGTTCGCCGGAGCAGTTGCGCCGGGCCGTGGACGAGGTGACGCGTCTGAAGCGCGAACAGCAGCCCGACTTGATACATGTGCATGTTTTCAGTGCGACGCCGTGGGTGGATTTTCTCACCCAGGCCGCGTCGAAGGCGCCGACGGTGATGACGCTGCACACGCCGCTGGAGCACGTTGGTTTTCCGCGAGAGATACTCCGCCGGATCATCGAACGCGGCGTGCGTATCACCGCCGTATCCGAAGCCACGCGCCAAAACTGGGAGGCGCTCGGCGGTCGTTGGACGGAGCGCACCACCGTGATCGGCAACGGCGTGCCCTGGCCGACGGAGTTACCCGCGCCGCTACCGTTTGCTCCGCCGACGCTTCTTTCCTTCGGGCGCCTTGATCCCACCAAGGGTTTCGATGTCGCGATCCGCGCGATGGCGCGACTGCGAGCTGACTGGCCTGAACTCTCGCTTACCATCGCCGGCGACGGCGCGGAGCGCCAACGGTTGGAAAAGCTCCGCGACGAACTCGGTCTGCAGGATGTCGTGCGACTCTGCGGATGGATCGAACCGAACAAAATTCCCGAGGCGCTCAATCGCGCGACTGCGGTGCTCGTGCCGTCCACGTGGGAGGAACCGTTCGGTTTGGTGGCCGTCGAGGCCGCCCAGATGGCCCGGCCGGTGATCGCGAGTGCCGTCGGCGGGCTGAAGGGCATCGTGCGCGATGGCGTGACCGGTCTGCTCGTGCCTGGCGGCGACGAGGCCGCGCTCGCTGGCGCGATCGAACGCCTGCTGCGCAATCCGCGCGAAGCGGAAGCGCTGGGTCAGGCCGCGCGAGCTCATGTGCGCGAAGCGTATTCGATGGAACGCTGCGCCGCGGAGTATGAGCGCGTTTACGCGGACGCGATTGCCTCAACGCACACGACCCTCAACTACGCGCAGTCATGAAGATTCTCTTTTGGAGCGAGCTCTACGCACCGAAAATTGGCGGCATCGAGACGATCGTTCGTCTCATCGCCGAGGCGTTGGTGCGGGCCGGGCACGAAGCTGCAGTGATCTGCAATCGGGAGCCAGCGACCCTCGCGGCTGAAGAGGTCATCAATGGCGTGCGTGTTTTCCGTTTAGGCGTGGAACGCGCGCTGGCTCGCAAAGATCTGCCGGCCTTCGCCGGCGCCTGCCGCGAGATGTCGCGCTTGCGCGCCGAGTTTCAGCCTGATGTGGAGCATGTCCACACGCTCGGTTCGCTGTTGGTTGCGTTTCAGATGGTGCGTCGCGGCCAGCCGAGGCCGTTTGCTGTCAGCCTGCATTGCACTCACGACTCGCTGCCCGGGTTGGTGGCTTCGGGGGGCGCATTCCTGACCACGATGCGCGAGGCCAGCAGGATTGTGTCGCTCTCGGAGTTCCTTGCGCGGCACGTGCGGGATTTGATCCCCGACGTCGCGGCGCGGGTGCAAACCGAATATCACGGTATTCCGTTTCCCAACACCGAGCCTTCGCCGTTGCCGATGAATCCACCGGTGGTGGTGAGCTACGGACGCTTGGTGCCGGAGAAAGGCTTCGATCTTTTGCTCGACGCATTCGCGATCGTGCGTCGCGAATTTTCCGAGGTGCGCCTGATTTTGGGTGGCGATGGTCCGGAGCGCGCCCGGCTGCTGGAACGCGCGGCGCAACTCCATCTCGGAGACGCCGTCGAGTTTCGCGGTTGGATCGAGCCCGCGCGCGTGCCCGAATTCGTCAACGAAGGCACGCTCGTCATCATGCCCTCGCGCTATGCGGAGCCCTTCGGCCTCGTCGCGCTCGATGCGGCCCAGATGGCGCGCCCTGTGATCGCGACGCGCAACGGTGGCGTGCCGGAACTCGTATCGGAGGGAGAAACGGGCTGGCTCGTTGAAAACGACAGCGCGCCCGCGTTGGCCGCGGCCCTGCGTCTCGCGCTCGGCGATCCGGCGCGACTGCAGTCGTTGGGCACCGCCGCCCGTCAGCGAGCCGCCGAGCGGTTCGGTTTTGAGCGTTACTTTCAGTTTCACCTCGATCTCTACCGGCGCGTGCAGAGCGCTCCGATTTCTCCCGCATGAATCCAGCAACCCCGACCATCAGCGTGCTCATCCCGCTCTACAACGGCGCCCGGTATGTGCGGGAGACGCTCGACAGCGTCCTGACGCAATCCGTGCCGGTGAGCGAAATCGTGGTCGTGGACGATGGCTCCACGGACGACGGTCCCGCGATCGTGGAGAGCGTCGAAAAAGTCCGGCTCGTGCAAAAACCGCACTCCGGTCCCGCTGCGACTCTCAACCGCGCGTTCACCGAGGCGCGAGGCGAGGTGCTCGCGTTTGTCGATGCCGACGATCTCTGGACTCCGGGCAAACTCGAGCGGCAGCTTGCGGTGCTGACCGCGTCGTCGTCTCCGCTCTTCGTTTTCGGCCACGCGAAAAACTTTCACAGCCCCGATCTCACCGACGACGAGAAAGCGCGGATTCATTGCCCGCCTGATCCGATCCCTGCCGTGACGCTCGGCACGATGCTGGCTCGGCGGACCGATGTGCTGCGCGTCGGCGATATCGGCACCCAGTGGCAGGTGGGCTACTTCGTCGATTGGTATTCGCGTGCGCAGGCGCTCGGTATTCGGGCGGAGATGCTGCCCGATGTGTTGCTCCATCGTCGGCTGCACCGCACCAATCTCAGTCGCACGCAACCGCAGGCGCGTCCCGATTTCGCGCGCATCCTCAAGTCGGTGCTTGATCGCAAGCGTGCCGCCGGATCCTCGCCGGCATCGGACGGAGCCTTACCGACGAACTCGCCGTAAACTTTTCCACCGATGCCGACTGTCGATTTCTCTTCGATCAACTGGCCCACGCCGGTGCAGTTGCTCCTTCTGAAAGCGAGCCTCGCGTCTGGCGATGCCGCGGAGGAGGCGTGGCGGGCGTGGCAGCGCGCGATCGATCTCGACGACGTCGACGCATCCTCGATGCGCATGCTTCCGTTGCTGTTGCACAACCTCGGCGCCCGCGCAGCGGCCGATCCGTGTGTCGGTCGCTATCAGGGCATCGCGCGGAGGACCTGGTATGAGAACCAGCTCATTTTCGCACGCGCGGCGGAGGCACTGCAGCTTCTGCACTCTGCAGGCATTCGCACTCTTTTGCTCAAAGGCCTGCCGCTGGCGCATCTGCATTATCCGTCGCCGTCGTTGCGGGCCATGGCTGACATCGACGTGGTGGTGCCGTTCGAACAACTCCCGCAAGCGGTCGCCGCTCTCCGGGCGAACGGCTGGTCGCCGGAAAACGAAAGCGTCGTGAAAATCCGGCCGGTGCAGTTCGAGCACAGTTGGACGTTTCGCAAACCCGGCGGCTGCGACCTCGATTTGCACTGGCGTGTCGATCGCGCGGCGTTCGACACGGCTGCAGAGCAGGCGTTTTGGGACGGATCAGAGCCGTTCACCTTGCGCGGCGTGGAAACCCGCGTGCTCAACGACACGGATCAGCTGTTTCACACCTGTTTGCACGGCGCGATTGCCAACCTCGTCCCGCCGTTCCGCTGGGTGGCCGATGCCGCGATGATCTTGCGGCGCGGGCGCGTGGATTGGGATCGCTTTATCCAACACGCCGAGCAGCGGAAGTATGGCACCGTGCTTTATCGCACGACGCTGTTCCTCGCCGAACGCGCCGAGCTGCCGATACCGGCTGACGTGCGGCGCCGGCTCGAACCGCTCTCGCACGAACGTTGGCAACAGTGGGAGATGGCCGCGCGTTCCGGTTTCGGCGCGTGGCGCTCCCGCGCGATCTGCTACGTCTGCAATTTCGAGCGCCAATACCACACGTATTCGCCGTGGCGCGGGTGCTTCATTCTCTCGGCCTACGTGAGCTACCTCACGATCTTCTGGGACCTCGAGTCTCCGTGGAAAATCCCGGGACGTGTGTTGCTTCAGGTGCGAACGATCGCCGCGCGCGTTGCACGCAAGGTGCTCCGTCGCGAGTCGGTCCGCACGTAGGCTCGACCGTGTGCGCACCTGGTCGCGATCGTGTCCGCAACGTGTCCCGACGTGGTGCGGACAATGGCCCGACTCGAGCCGCACTTTGTCCCGACTCGGTGCGCTATGCGGCGCCGTTCGGGTCGGGTTGAGCCACGAATCGGGCCACGAAGCAGATCAACGCGAGCGCGGCGTAGCCGATAGCGTAGCTCGCGGCGGGAAAGAGCGAGTCGCTGGTCGCAGTTGCGCCAGTGATGCGATCGAGCAGCGGCAGCGAGCTCAGCGTATCCGTCGGAGCAAGACGCCACGAATGGAGAAGGCCAAGCAGGCTCAATGCGGCGGCGGCGAGTGACCAGACGGATGCAGCGAGCAGGCGTTTTTCGATGATGAGCACCGTCACCGTGGCGAGCACGAGCGCGCAGTAGAATGTGCCCTGTTCCAGGGCGAATCCGCCGGCGATCGCCGTGCCGGCATTTTGGAAGACGCCGACGAGTTCAGGCGTCCATTCGAGTCCCGGCACGCTGCCAAAGCCGCCGAGCCGGAGCGCGTTTTTGATGTTAAAGGTCGTCCACGCGATGATCACCGGGGTCATGCCGAGCACGACCGCGGGCCAGTGCGCCTTCGGGGTCACTTCGAATGCCTGCACCGTGATGATGATTCCGATCCACACGATGATCGCCACGCCGGCATCTGCGGGCACGGCCCACGCGATCATCGCCATCGACCCGGTCAGGCCGAGCGCGGTGATGAACAGACCATTGAGCGTGGAGTATCCGGCGCGCGCTCCCATGCGTTTCCAGGCGGGATGTCCGATGTAGATCGACGTGGGAAACGGCGAACCGAAGCACGCGGCCGCGAGCGTGCCGAGACCGTTCACCACGAGTGAAGATCGCGTTGAATACGAGTCGCCCGCGGCGGCGGCGGATTCGATGCATTGCAGCGAAGCCAGCAGATTGAGCAGGCCCATCGGCAGGATCACCGATAGATATGGCAACAGGTGGCCGCCGGAGAAGCCGTCCCACAACTGGCCGAGAGCGGGTAGCGGCAGATAAAATCCGAGCGATTCTGCGGGGAGGGCGCCTTGCGGTGCGAGACCGGTAGCCCACGATAGCGCGGTGCCGACCGCGAGCACGACGAGCGCGGCGGGGATGCCGCCTTTGGGTTTCAAACCGCCGAAGAAAAATACGAGCACGAGTCCCAGCGTGGATAGGCCGACGATCGGATGCGCGAAGAGGTTGAAGAGAAAGTTCAGCGTGAGAAACGCCATGCCTGCGCCCGACAGCGCCGCGAGCAGTGCGGCGCGCGGCGTCATGCGCCGGATGCGTTCGCTCACGAACGCGCCGAAAAACTCGATGAGCCCCGCGCCCACGCACGCGACGAGTCCGGCCTGCCACGCGATCTCGTCGGGATTGGGCGCGCCCTGCGCGATCGCGATCTGCTTCGCCGGCAGCATCACAAGAAACGTGTAGGCGATGAACGTCGGGGTGTTCAGTCCGAACGGCAGCGCGCACACATCGGTCCGATTCTCACGGCGCGCGAGGCGATGCGCCTGCCACGCGTAGAACAGATTTCCGACGAGATAGGAGACTGCGATCCCGGGCAGAATCCGGCCGTAAACGAGCTCGGGCGAGAACCCCACCACCTGCAGGCAAAGCGCCGGCACGATCAGCAGCTGGACAATGTTATCCAGCGCGATGGCGAAGAAGCCGTCGACGTCGCCCCGCGTGAGGAGTTTCATGTGGCCGGCCGGGCTTTGGCCGCGGCTGCAATCTCCCTCACGACCGAGACCGTGAAGAGCGCAGCTTGGCGCGAGGCGAACGGCGAGAGCTTGCGGTAGTCGTTATCGGGTGAGTTCTGCGTGCGGTTGCTGCCGCTGCGAATGCAGAGAAACGGCGTGCGCAGGTAGTAGCAGACCTCGGCGACCGAACCGCTCTCCATCTCCATGAGATTTGGCTGGAGTTGGTGCAGGATGTCGTCGATGCGCGCCTGCGGGATGCCGAACTGATCGCCCGAGGTGATGCGCCCGAGGCGCACGATCGGCTCGTAGCTCGGATCGTGATGCGAGGCGGTTTCCGGGACGTGGGTCTTGATCGCACGGCGGGCGAGCGAGAGCAGGCGTTTGTCGCCGGGATAGACGATGGGCGAGTGATCGCCGAGCGGACCTTCGGAGGCGAAATACTCCATCGCGCAGTTTTCGCCGAGCGAGCCCATGTCGTGGTTGCAGGTGACCTCGCCGACGATGACATCGCCGTTGCGGATGGCCGGATCGATGCGCGAGGCGGTGCCGCACATCAGCACTTCGGCGGGGCGAAACTTCTCGACGAATAACGTCGTGAGCATCGTGGCATTGGTTTTGCCGATGCCGGTGACAGCCACGATCACGCGGCGTCCTCC